>NZ_CP083545.1 GCF_025144335.1 Jannaschia sp. W003 | reverse complement strand
GCCGGGTCTCACCGGCGCCGTGTTCCCCCTGGACGAAGAGGCGCTCGCCACGCTGCTGGCCGGGCTCGACCGGGCCGCGCTGCGCGCCATGCGCCCCGCCGCCCGCGCCGCGTTCGAACGGCGCTTCGCGCTTGAGCGCCTCGTCCGGGAGCTGGCCGGCCACGTCCACGCCCTCGCGGCGAACCGCCTGTGACGGCACCGGTGCTGTTCCTCGCGGGCGTGCCGAAGGCGGGCACCTCGTCGCTGTTCGCGTGGCTCGCTCAGCACCCCGAGGTGACGCCCGCGCGCTGCAAGGAGACCCGGTTCTTCGCCGATCCCGGCAGTCACGTGTTCCGCCCGGACTTCAACGCCGGCCGCGGCCACGCGATCGACGACGCCTTCCCCACACCCCGCCCCGGCACGCGCCTGCGGCTGGAGGGCACGCCCACCACGATCTACGCCCGCACCGCGCTGGAGCACCTGCCCGGCCTTCCCGGCGCGCGATGCCTCTTCGTGCTGCGCGATCCGGCCGAGCAGATCCGCTCGCTCCACGGCTACTTCCGCGACAACTGGAGCTACGTGCCCGCGGACATGGACTTCGCCGCCTACCTCGCGGCGGTGCGCGCGGGGGGCCACGCGTTCGGCGGCAACGAGCTGGCGGCGGACCCCCTGCCCCGTGCCGACTACCTGCCCTGGCTCGAGGCCTGGCGGGCGCGGATGGGGCCGGACCGGATGCGGGTCGTGACCTTCGACCGCCTGCGCGCCGATCCGCTCAAGCTGCTGCGAGAGGTGGCGCGGTGGTGCGACCTCTCGCCCGAGCCCCTCGACGACCTCTCCACCGCCTCCGAGAACGAGACCTACGCGCCCCGCAGTCGCGCGATCCAGCGCATCAACGTCGCCCTGCGCGCGCGGCTGCCGAAGGGCCCGGCCTACCGTGCCGCCCGATCGCTCTACCGCCGGCTCAACACCCGCGCACCGGACCGCTCCGGTGATGCGGCGGCGATGGAGGCGCTGCGCGCCGAGTTCGCACCCGCCAACCGCCGCCTCGCGGAGAGCTTCGGACTCGATCTCGCGGCCTGGATGCCGCGCTAGGGGTGGGCCAGCATCCCCTCGCAGATCGCCACGAGGCGCGCGAGGTGCCGCTTCGGCGCCACCTCGTCCGCGAGCGCCGCGGGGTCGAACGGCCCCACCGCCTCGACGCGGCGCAGGGCCTCGGCCAGCGCGGGGACTTCCGGCGCGTGGTACACCGCGCCGTTGCGGCCGTCGCGCACTACCTCGGCGGCGGCGCTCCAGTCGCCGCAGACTACCGGAATGCCGCGCAGAAGCGCCTCGATCGGCACCAACGGCTGGCCCTCGTACCACAGGCTCGGGAACACCACGGCCCGCGCCCGCGCGAGCCGCGCCTGCACCGCCTCGGGCTCGACCCAGCCGGTGATCTCGGCGTCGGGGTTGGCAGCCCGGATCGCGTCCGCCTCGGGGCCGTCGCCCACGAACACCGCGCGCAGGCCCGCCCGCCGCGCCGCCTCGGCGAACATCGCCCCGCCCTTCTCGGGCGAGAGCCGGCCCACGAACACGAAGTCCCGGTTGGCGCGCGCGTCCACGGGCGCCCCGCCCGCCGCCACCGGGTTCGGCAGGTGATGGAGGCGCGTACCCTTCGCGAGGTGCGGCGCCATCGCCCGGCGCTGCGTCTCGGAGATGTAGGCCACGTCGCGCAGCCCCCCCGGCAGGCGCCCCGGCCCCCGTGCGAGGGCGCCCCGCGCGACGCGCCACGCCTTGTGCGCGGCATGACGCGCGTCGCAGTTTCGCGCGAGGCAGGCGGGCCCCAGCGGCGTGCGGGTGCAGATCGCCCGCGCGCGGTAGTCGAAGAACCCGCCGTTCGGGCAGGCGAGGAAGTACTCGTGCATGGTGTAGAGGCAGCGCAGCGGCCCCCCGGCCAGCACCGGCCCCACCGCCGGCGAGAGCGCCTTGGCCCAGCCGTGGCACAGCAGGACGGTGCGCGCCGGGTCGTAGCGCGCCGCCTCGGCGGCGAGCGCGCGCGCCGCATCGCGGTTCCACAGCCCCCGCGCCATCGCCCGCATCCGGTTCGGATCGCTCAGGAGCGTGTGGCCGTCGAGGCAGACCGTCCGGATGCGCGGATGGTCGAGCCGATCGCTCGCGGGACCGGTGGCGGCGAAGAACGTGACGTCGACGCCCGCCTCGGCCAGCAGCCGCGCCTGGTCGATCGCCACCTTCGCCTGCCCGCCGGTGAGCGCCGCGAAGTCGCCCACCACGAGGGCGCGTTCCAACCGCTCGATGCGCGCCAGGTCCATCTCCGCCCCTTGCCGTTCCCGCGATCCGCGTCACGATGCGGCCCCGATGCGTCCATACGAGGCGCGGGGGCGCGTGGCGAGGCCCGCGCGCCCATTCCCCGGAGGCCCGTCGTGGCGCGACCGCACATCCTGTTCGTGGCCAACGGCGTGCTGGGCTGGTCCACCTATGCCCGCCAGCTCGAGACGGCGCTGGCCGCCCGCGGCGACGTGCGCGCCACGGTGCTCCACCGCAGCCCGCCCCGCTGGGCCATGCAGGCGGCGCGGCGCCACGCCGACGGGCCGCTGGCGCGGCGCCTGCGCCCCTTCGACCCGATCCGCCTCCATGCCGGGCCGCTGGGGCGCGACCTGCGCCGCGCCGTGGCCGAGGCCCGGCCCGACGTGGTCCACGTGGCTGCGCACTGGCCCGCCGGCGCGCTGGACGGCGCGGTGCCGTTCACGCTCGCGCTCGACGCGACGCGGCCGGGCATCACCCGCGACATGCCCCTGCCCGGCTGGCGCCCCCGCGAGTGGGAGGCCGAGGCCGCCCTGTGCCGCCGGGCCGCGCACCTCTTCCCCATGAGCGGGTGGGCCGCCGCCTCGCTTCGGGACGACTTCGGCGTCGCGCCCGGGCGGATCACGGTGCAGCCCCCGGCGCTCGACCCCGGAGCATGGCCGCCCGAGGCCGAGGGCAGCGGCGCGCGCGAGATGCAGGTCGTGTTCATCGGCAACGACGTGGCCCGCAAGGGCCTCGCGCGGCTCGCCGCGTGGGTGCGCGGGCCGCTCGCCGGGCGGGTCCATCTTCACGTCGTCTCCACCGATCCGCGCGCCCCCGGCTCGGATGCCCACGTCACGGCCCACGGTGCGGTGCCCCACGCGCGCCTGATGGCCGAGCTCCTGCCCCGCATGGACGCGGCCTGCCTGCCCACGCGGCTCGACATGTCCCCCTTCGTGCTGGCCGAGACGCAGGCCGCGGGGCTGCCGGCGGTGGCGAGCCGCCTCGGCGGCATTCCCGACCTCGTGGAAGACGGGCGCACCGGCCTGCTCTGCCCGCCCGGCGACGACGCAGCCTTCGTCGACGCGCTCGGGGCCCTTGCCGACGATCCGGCGCGCCGCCGCCGCATGGGCCGCACCGCGCGCGAGCGGGCGGGCGCGCTGTTCGACGGGCGCCGCAACTTCGACCGGCTGATCGACACGCTCGCGGCGATCGCGCGAGGAGACGCACCATGACCGAGGCCAGCCGCGCAGATCTGGAAGGGCGCGTCGACGACTTCCTGCTGCGGCGCATGGGGGCGGGCCCGTTCCGGCTGCGCCGCCTCGTTCCGGTGCCAGGCGCGAACCGCTTCGACCTCGGCTTCAAGCTCGCGTGGCTCGACGCGCGAGCGCGCGGCGGCGCGGCCTGGGCCGACGGCCTCTACGAGCGCCACCTCGCCGCCTTCTCCTTGGGCGACATGCGCGAGCCCGGATCCGACAAGCACGGCATCGCCCGGTTCCGCGGCGACTTCGAGGCCCTCGCCCGCGACATCGCCGCCGGAGGGTTCGACCCGGAGCGCTCGCTCGTGCCGCTCGCCGCCGACGGAACGCTCCTGAACGGCGGCCACCGCGCCGCCTGCGCGATCGCGGCGGGCCGCGAGGTCGCGGCGGTGGAGACCGGGCTGGAGCCGATGCGCTTCGACCACCGATTCTTCGCGGACCGCGGCATGGCCGAGGCCGACCTCGACGCCGCCGCGATCCGCATGATCGAGGCCATGCCCCACGCGGCCGTGGCCCTGCTCTGGCCCGCCGCGCGGGGGCGCGACGGCGAGGCCGCCCGCATCCTCGGGCCGCTGGTGTACCGCCGCGCCGTGCCGCTCTCGCCCGAGGGGGGGCACGTGCTCTTGAGCCGGGTCTATCGCGGCGAGCCCTGGCTCGGCGCCCCCGAGGCGGACTTCCCCGGCATCCGCAGGAAGCGCGACGCCTGCTTCGCCGGGTCCGACACGCTGCGGGTGCTCGTGTTCGACGCCCCACCGGACCGCGACCGCGTGGCGCTGAAGGCCGAGGTGCGCGCCCTCTACGGCATCGACAAGAGCTCGATCCACATCACCGATACCCATGCCGAGGCAGTTGAGATCGCGCACCTGCTCCTGAACCCCTCGGCGCGGCACTTCCTGGAGCACGGGGCGCCGATGCGCTTCGAGCGCACCCGCGCGCATCTCGGCGCTGTCGGAGCCTGGATGGCCGGGCACCGTATGGCCCCTGACGCCTTCGCCGTGGACACCGGAATGGTGCTGGGCCTCTACGGCCTGCGGGCACCGGACGACGTGGACGTGGTCTCGCCCGCGCCCCTGCCCCCGGGCCCGGTGGAGCGCCACGAGGACGCCCATCGCGGCGCCCCGCCCGCCGAGGTCCTGTCGGACCCGGCGCTGCACTTCCGCTTCGCCGGGATCACCTTCGCCAGCCTCGCCGCCGTGGCGGCGCTGAAGCGCAGGCGCCTCGCGGGGCGCGACCGCGAGGACCTCCTGCGGATCGAGCCGCTGCTCGCCGCGACCGCCGGCGGCGCCCGCCCTGCGCCGCCCGCCTCGCTGCGGTGGCGCTTCGCGATGCTGCGGGTCCGGCGGGCGGCGATCCGGGGACTGATGGCGGTGGGCCTCGGCCCTCCCCTCCGCCGCGCCTGGCGGCGCCTGCGCCCGCGCGCCTGAGCCGGCGCCCCGCGCGGTGCCCGGGCGCCGGGTGGAGGTGACAGTCCCCGCGTCCGAGGGCATAGACCCCCGAGCAACGGAGGCTCCCCCCCATGACCGTTCCCCGCGCCCTGCTGATCGCCGAGGCGGCCAATCCCGAATGGGTCAGCGTGCCCCTGGTGGGCTGGTCGCTGGCCCGCGCGCTCGGCGCGGTGGCCCGCACCCACATCGTCACGCAGGTGCGCAACCGCGAGGCCTTCCTGCGCGCGGGGCTGGAGGAGGGGCGCGACTTCACCGCCATCGACACCGAGCCGCTGGCCCGCCCGGTCTGGCGGGCGGCGAACGTGCTGCGGATGGGCTCCGGGCGCGGCTGGACGATGACCACCGCCGCCGCCTCGCTGGTCTATCCCTACTTCGAGCGGCTGGTCTGGCGCCGCTTCGGCGCGGAGATCGAGCGCGGCGACTGGGACTTGGTGCACCGGATCACGCCCCTCTCGCCGACGGCCACCTCGTCGCTCGCGGCCCGCACCGCGCGAGCGGGCACGCCGTTCGTGCTGGGCCCGCTCAACGGCGGGGTGCCCTGGCCGCCCGGCTTCGATGCCGAGCGGCGGCGCGAGCGGGAATGGCTGTCCTACCTGCGCGGGGCCTACCGCCTGTCGCCCGGGCGCCGTGCGATGCTGGAGGGAGCCGCAGCGATCCTCGCGGGCTCGCGTCACACGCTCGGCGAGATTCCCGCCCGCCATCGCCACAAGGCGATCTGGCTGCCCGAGAACGCCGTCGACCCGGACCGCTTCGCCACGCCGGCGGCACAGGACGTCTCGGGGCCGCTGCGGGCCTGCTTCGTGGGACGGCTCGTGCCCTACAAGGGCGCGGACATGGCCATCGCCGCCGGGGCGGAGCTGATGCGCGCGGGCAAGCTGCGGCTGGACCTGGTGGGGGACGGGCCGATGGCGGACGAGCTGCGCGCCCAGATCGCGCGCGAGGGGGTCGGGGACGCCGTGCGGCTTCACGGCAACCTGCCCCACACGCGGGTGCAGGACGTCCTGTCGGAGGCCAACATCCTCCTGTTCCCGTCGGTGCGCGAGTTCGGCGGGGGCGTGGTGCTGGAGGCGATGATGCTGGGGGTGGTGCCCCTCGTGGTAGACTACGCCGGGCCGGGCGAGATCGTGCATCCCGGGATCGGCCACACCGTGCCCATCGGCCCACGCCCGGCGATCGTGGCAGCCCTACGGGAGCGGCTTTCGGCGCTGGTCTCCGATCCGTCGGACCTGCCCGCCATGGGCGCGCGCGCCCGCGCCGAGGCGCAGGAGCGCTTCACCTGGGAGAGCAAGGCGCGGCAGGTGGCGGAGGTCTACGACTGGGTGCGAGGCCTGCGCGCGGACCGGCCGGACTTCAGCGCGCCCGGCGGCGCCCCTCCTCAGGCATAGAGCACGGCCGGCGCTCCGGGCGCCAACCGCGCGGCGAGGTGCTCCAGGTGATCTCGGGGCAGCACGAACCCGTCGCCCGTGGCCGCGATCCCGAAGGGCAGCGGCCCGCGAACCCGGTCGTGCAGCACGATCCGGCCGGCGCCGGGATGCAGGTCGAGGAAGCTGTCCGCCGGGTGATCCGCCGCACGCGGCCCGGCGCGCAGCGCATGGCCGAGCCCCGTGCCAGGCCCCGTCACGAGCACCAGCAGCCCGCGCCCGCGCATCACGTGGACCGAGCCCGGGGCGAGCCCCGGCGCCACGGCGAGCGGAACCACGCCCCCGGGGGTGCCACGGGCCGCCGCGGCCGGCACGGCGGGAAGGCAGGCCGCCGCGAGGCCCGCGGCGAGGATCCGGCGTCGGGACGGGCCCCGGGCGGCGTAGGGGCGAGGATCGGGCTTCATGGCGGGCGTCTCCGGTGACATGTGGGGGAGAGTGCCGGACGGATCGGGTCCGGCGCAAGGCACCGACGCTAGCGCCGCGGAAGATCGGCCACGATCCGCAGCACGCCCTCGCTCCACGCGTCCCAGGTCAGCCGTTCGCGATAGTGCGCCACGGCGCCCCGGCGCAGCGCGGCGTAGGCTTCGGGGTCGGCAGTCATCTCGAGGATGCGCCGGCCCCATTCGGGCCCGCGGTCCCCGGGCGCCATAAGCCAGCCGTTGCGCCCCCCCTCGATCAGCGTGCCCAGCCCGCCCACGTCGGTGGCCAGCGCGGGCGCCCCGAAGGCGTTGGCCTCGGCCACCACCATCGGCGTGCAGTCCGCGCGGGTGGGCAGGATCAGCGCATGCGCGGCCCCCAGCACCGCGTCGAAGCGCGCCGCGTGCTCCGGACGGTTCTTGTCGAGGAAGGGAATCACGGTGATCCCGTCCTCGAGCCGTCCCTCGACGGCGGCGTCCCCGCCTTCCGGGTCGCGGTAGTCCGGCGGGCGGCTGCCCAGCACGGTCAGGTGCGCGTCCACTCCTTGCGCGCGCAGCCAGCGCAGCGTCTCGAGCGCGATGTCGCCGCCCTTGCGCGCCCATTTCTTGCCCAGGAAGACCAACCGCAGCGGCACGCCGTCGCCCGGCGGCGCGCTCCAACTCCTGGCGCGCTGCGGCAAAGGCACTACGCTCCCTAACCGATCGCGGATGGACACGGTCAATGACTGGACTTGTCCCTTGATGCCGCCGCCTGGATCGGATGGACAGGCACGGTGCGCCGGACGGGGGCGCACGGCCCGCACGGAGGACGACTCATGACCCCTTCCGATACCCCCGGGGCATCCGAAGGGCTGGCCCTCCCAGCCGAAGCTGCTCCCGCTCTGCGGGCGGTCGCGCAGCGCGGCGGCCTGCCACACTTCTTCCTGGTCGGAGCGCCCAAGTGCGCGACCTCGAGCCTGCACCTCGCCCTGCGGCGCCACGAGGGCGTGTTCATGTGCTCCCCCAAGGAGCCGCACTTCTACAGCTCCGACATGCCGGGGCTGGCCGAGGTTCCGGACGAGGCCGCCTACCGGGACCTGTTCGCGGACGCTCCGGCGGACACGCGACGCGGCGAGGCCTCGGCGTTCTACCTCGCGAGCGAGACGGCCGCGGCCGGGATCGCGGCGGCCGTGCCGGACGCGCGGATCGTGATCTCGATCCGCCACCCCGCCGAGGCGGCCCATTCGCTGTTCCATCAGCTCCGCGACGGCTTCCGCGAGGACCGCGCCGACTTCGCCGAGGCGTGGGACCTGCAGGAGGCGCGCGCCCGCGGCGAGGCGCTGCCTCCCTACTGCCCCGAGCCCGCGCAGCTCCAGTATCGCCGCATCTACAGCTACCACGACCAGATCGCGCGCTACTTCGACGCCTTCGGGCGGGACCGCGTGCTGGTTCTGATGGTGGACCGCATCCGCTCCGATCCGGACGGCGTGATGACGGAGCTGTTCCGGTTCCTCGGCCTGCCGCAGCCGGCCACCCCCCTGGAGCTGCCCCGCACCAACACCCGGCGCGCCCCGCTCGTCCCCGGCCTCGGTCAGTTCCTCGCCGCGCCCCCGGCCGTGCTGCGCCCGCTCGTGGGACCGGTGAAGCGCGCGCTGAACCGTGCGGGCGTGAAACCCTCCGAGTTCATGATGCGCCACCTCTCGCGCCCGGCTGCGCCGTCGGAAGGCGCGCGTCTCGACCCTGCCCTGCGGGCCCGCCTCGTGACGGCCTTCGCCGAGGACGTGGGTCGGCTCGAGACGCTGCTGAGTCGGGATCTCTCGGACTGGAAGCGCTAGGCGGGAGGCGGCGGTCCGTCAGATCGCCATGCGCCGCATCACCACGCGCTTCCTTTGCATGGGTCGTGTCGGCGAATGATCGGATTGGTTGGCGCGTCGCGCGTGGAGGACCCTTTCGATGTCTGCCCGCGAGTCGCGGCAGTCCTCGGCGTTGGGTTTGAACCTGCCGTAGCACATTCGGAACGACACTTCCAAACCCTGAAACTATGGGTTTCGAAAGCTTGGACGGACTTCGGGAGCATTCTCTTCTTGCCGACTTCGCCGATATAGATACCCCGGGTTGATCGCTTTCAGGGAGATGAGTGTGGTGAAGTTGTCGGTTCCTTGGGATGCGATCGACGCACTGATCATCGACGTGTTTGGCGGGGCGCTCCTGTGCCGCGTGCCGGAACCTCGCGATCTTTTCGTACTCGTCGAGGCTGCCCTCGCCCGAACGGACGGCGCGCGCTTCCACGACTTCTCCACGGTCCGCCTCGAAGCCGAACGCGAGCAAGTGGAGGGTGTGCGGCAGAGTGGGCATGGCGCCGACGCCGGCCTTGCGGGGGTTTACGAAATCCTCGCGCGGATCCGGCCCGACTGGTCTGCGGACACATCGCGCCTGATGGCGCTGGAATGCGAGACGATGTCGGCTGTCTCGATCGCCAACCCCGCCGTGCTGGCGACTTACGGCGAGGCGCTGAAGCGCGGCAAGGCGGTAGCCTTCCTGCTGGGGAACGTCGTTCCCCAATTCTACGCAGAGACCACCCTCCGCAAATGCGGCTACGAGGGCGAGCTTTTCATGATTGGCGACGTGGAGGGCGGCGATGGGGGACCCGAGGAGATGCTCGTCAGAACAGCAAGCACTCTAAACGTCGACCCCGGTCGCATCGCATGCATCAGCGGCGAGCCACTTGCCGCCGGGGTCTCCGCGCAGCCGCACTGGGTCGGATCGCTGCCAGTCCCGCGGGGCATCAAACATCGGAAGGTCGCTGTAACGCGCCCGCGCCGTCGGGCGACGCCCCCCATCCGGGACGGAGCGGGGGACGTGCTCCACAGAGGCCTGGTGGAGACCGACGCTTCGATCCGGTTTCCGGACCAACCGGAGTCCGATCGGCGCGTCTTGCTGGGGCGTATCGGCTACTCCGTGCTCGGCCCTGTCCTCGCAGGTTTCACGCAGTGGCTGGCGGCCAGCGTGGGCGAGACGCCGGGGCGTCTGCACTTCGTCTCGCGCGACGGTTGGTTGCTGAAAGTCGCCTTCGAGAAGTACGCGCGGGTCCACGACATCGTGGCCGAGCCTCGCTATCTCTACGCCTCGCGGCGGTCGCTGAAGATGGCCACTCTCTCGGACGAGCCGAAGGCGCTCCGGGAACTGCTTCGGCAACTCGTGCTTCGCAACAAGGGGGCCTCGCTGGCGCAATACTGCGACTTCCTGGGCATCGCCCCACCCGACGCGGAAGAGCTCGGGCAGATCGGCTTGCCCTCGGCGGAGGTTCGGATGGAAGGGCCCTCGCTGCGGTCGCGGTCCGACTCGTTGCGACAGCGATCCGAAGCGTTCTTCGAGGCGCGCGCCGCCGAGATCGCGCGACGTGCCGCCCGTGAGCGTGCGGCATACTTGGACTATCTCGCCGACGAGCACCTCCTGGACGGCGGGACGGCGACGCTGGTCGACTGCGGCTGGTTCGGCTCGACGCAAAGGCACCTCAAGGAACTGATCGAGGAAGTCCGACCGGGCACCGCCGTGCGGGGGTACTTCCTCGGCACCGCGAGGGGGGCGAACGCCAAGCAGCCGGCGTGCAGCGAGATGACCGGCTACCTCTACCACGAAGGCAACGGCATCAACCGTCCGCGCGAGTTCGTTGAGGCGGCGCGGCTGCTGGAGCTGTTCCTCAAGACCGACCAGTCGCCATTCTACTGCATGGAGCCGGACCCCCGTGGCGGGACGCGACCGGTCTTCGGGGGCGCATGCGAAGCCGACCCGGATCTCGAGCACCTCCAGGCTGAGGCGCTGCGCTTCGTGGACGACTGGCTCGCCCTGGTTCCGGCAGCGGGCGTGGCCGGGGCCGCTCTGCGCCCCTCCTCGCTGCGCGCCGCAATCGCCGAGCTCCTCGGGGCCCCCACCGCGGATCAGGCGCGGGCGCTCGGGGGCATGGCCTACGCGACCGATCCTCTATCGGACGAGAGCGCCTCGCGCTTCGCCATGCCTACGCTGAGCACCTGGGAGATGCTGAGCCGCCCCGAACTGCGCCGCCGGGAGGTCAAGGCATCCGGGTCACGCCATATCTACGAGATGCTCAGCCCCTCGGCGCTGTCGCGGCTGCTGGTTCGGCTTACCCCGGTCGACGACCATCCCGTGACCCCTGTCCACGCCCTCGCGCGCCGTGCCAAGGTCCACCTCAAGCGGGCTCGCCGAGCTTAGGTGCGGACGGGGCGAGTGCATCGACCCTTCGGATTCGAGGCTTCCGCCCGTCCGCCGCGCGGACTAGGGACGGGTTCGGGCCGGACAGGAGCACATGCATTTCCGTCCCGATCGTCGACCGAGTTGGCTCGCCCCGTGGTGCGACACCGTCCAAGCATGAGGTCCGAATGACCATCACTCCGACCTCGAACGCCTCCGCAGACCACCTCCCGATCTCGACCAGCCGGAACGAGGCGAGCCACCACCGCTCCATCTCGCCTGCCCGACGCCTCTTGCGGCAGCTACGGCGGCGGCTGGGTGACGCGGCAGCGGACGCGGCGCGGGACCGTTTCTTGAAGCGGCCCTTCCGCCTTCTCGTGGTCTGCGGGCAAAAGCGCTCCGGCAACCATCTGGTCCTACAGTGGGCACTGTCGCAGCGCCGCGGATCCTGCCTCCACTACAACCATGTCGACCCGGCACAGCTGCCCACCGAACGCCACCGCCGGACGCTGCACCGCGGCGGCGGCGTCAGTACCGAGGATGCCCTCCCGACCCTCGTTCTGAGCTACGAGGACCGGGATCTCGATGCGGTGATGGGAGGCGGACTGGGCCGGTTCCTTGAGGAGGCGGGAGACCGAGTCCGTAACCGCGACCTCGTCCTCGCAGGCCGCGATCCGCGCAACCTCTTGGCCAGCCGCTTCCGCAAGTGGCCGCATGAGCATACCGATCCCGCAGCGCGTGCCCGAACCGTCGCCCGCTTCGCCGATTACGCTCCTCTCTTCCTCGACCCGCCGGAAACCGTTCACGACATGCAGTTCACGCCGA
This sequence comes from Jannaschia sp. W003, assembly GCF_025144335.1. NCBI lineage: Bacteria > Pseudomonadati > Pseudomonadota > Alphaproteobacteria > Rhodobacterales > Roseobacteraceae > Jannaschia > Jannaschia sp. W003. The sequence goes on along the minus strand of NZ_CP083545.1, from coordinate 51,335 downwards.
TCTTCTTCGATGCCCTCATCGCGTCGCGTCCCTACCGGGATACGGTATCCGACCGACTGGAGCTGCGTCGTGGCGACCGGGGCCTGGGCGAGGTTCCCGCCTACGGGCACGGCAGCTCCTTCGACGGTGTCGCATCCGACGGACGGTCGCTGGAGGTGGATGCGCGCTGGAAGGCCTATGCCGATGATCCGGTCTTCCGCGAGGTGTTCGCCACCCCACCCATGGATACGCTGGTCCCCGCCTTCTCCGAAGCGATCGCCCTGCGTCGGGGGATGCAGTGAACGCTCCCGCCTCGACCGACTACCTGCTGATCTCGCCCTGCCGCGACGAGGCGGACTACATGCGCCGCACACTCGACAGCGTGGTGGCGCAGTCGGTGCGACCCGCGAAGTGGGTGATCGTGGACGACGGCTCGACCGACGAGACGCCCGCGATCCTCGCCGACTACGCGGCGCGTCACCCCTGGATCGAAGTGGTCGCGAAGCCCGATCGCGGGGCCCGTGCGGTGGGACCGGGGGTGATCGAGGCGTTCCGCTTCGGACTCGACGCGGTGCGCGACGAATGGGAGGCAGACGCCTTTCCCTACCTGTGCAAACTCGACCTCGATCTCGACCTGCCCCCGCGCTACTTCGAGATCCTGATGGAGCGGATGGCCGCCGATCCCCGCATCGGAACCTGCTCGGGCAAGCCCTACGTCCGCCGCGGGGGAACGCTCGTCTCGGAGCGGCGCGGCGACGAGATGTCGGTCGGCATGACCAAGTTCTACCGCGCCGACTGCTTCCGCGACATCGGCGGCTTCGTGCACGAGGTGATGTGGGACGCGATCGACTGCCACAAGGCCCGGTCGCTGGGATGGCGCGCCGTGTCGTGGGACGACCCCGACCTGCGCTTCGAGCACCTGCGCCCCATGGGATCGTCGCAGGTCTCGATCTGGGAGGGCAAGCGGCGGCATGGGTTCGGGCAGTACTACATGGGATCCGACCCGCTCTACTTCGCCGCCACCTGCGCCTTTCGGATGGCCGAGCCGCCCTACGTGCTGGGTGGGCTGGCGATGATGCAGGGCTACCTCGGCGCGTGGACGCGCGGAACCGAGCGTCATGGTGACGCGGATCTCGTCCGATACATCCGCGCATGGCAGCGTCGAGCGCTGCGCGTGGGCAAGGGTCGCGCCACCGAGGAGGCGGAGACACGCGCGGCAGCCTCGGGACGCGCCGAGTGAGCGGGTCGGTCGAGACGGGGCGTCCGAGCGGGCCGTTCGCCGATCCGCGTGGCCCTGCTGCGGAACGCACCGAACCCGTCGAGACGCTGCGTGCCTTGGCGGTCCTCATGCTGGTGTCCTACCACGTGATCGGCGGTAGCCCCGGCAACGGGCTTCAGATCGACTACCCCCACCCGCTCCGCATCCTGAACGATCTGCTCGTCGACTTCCGGATGCCGGCCTTCGCGTTCGTCGCAGGGTACGTCTACGCGATCCGCCCGGTCGGGATGGGGGAATGGGGCAGGTTCGTGTCCGGCAAGTTCCGGCGGCTTCTGATCCCGGGTGCCGTGGCCGCCACGCTATTCGTGATCATGGCGAATCTTTTCGATACGCCCTTCGGGCGGGACGGCGACACGTTCTGGCGCATCTACGTCTATCCCTATGCCCATTACTGGTTCCTTCAGGCGATCTTCCTGATCTTTACCGTTCTCGCATTCGTCGAGGCTCGCACGGGCCCACGAACTGCCTGGGCCCTGCTCGCGATCTCCATCCCGTTCTACTTCGCGGACGTGTTCATGCCGGGCAATCTGTTCTCCACGAAGCAGGCCTTCTATCTCGCGCCGTACTTCCTCTGCGGCGTGATCTACTATCGCTATCTGCACGTATTCAGGCAGCATCGGTGGATCATCGGGATCCTGTGCCTCGTCACGATTGTGGTCTCGCTATGGCTCAACCTCAGCCGGATCGAGGATCAGGGCTTCTTCAGCAGGAGCACCCGCGATCTACAGAGCCTTGCATTGGGAATGACGGCCCCCGTTTTCTTGATGCTATGCCTGCCGAACTGGGCGCCGCTCACGCGTTTCGGCGCGGCGTCCTTCACGATCTACCTCTACCACGTCTTTGCCACGTCGGCGTCCCGGCGCGTGTTCGATTCCTTGGGAATGGACGGCGGCGCCTTTGTCATCGTCGCCGGAATCCTTGCCGGAATCCTCCTTCCCATCGCCCTCCACATCCTGGCGGAGCGGAACGGGCTGACGCGGCGTCTCGTCCTGGGGCAGCGGCGATAGCGGTATCCGCGACTGCGCTTGGCCCCGACCCCAACACATCACGCGCTACCAAAACCGGTCGGTAGTTTCGCTGGTCCACATCAATTCACGCAGCACTTGCGACAGCATTCGGGTGAAAGTTCCTTCGGAGCACAATCGCTAGCGTGGGGGCTTCAATGCCTACCGGCCCTGAACACCTGCGTGATCTTCTGCTTCAGCCGCCACCAGAGGGACTTCAGCTCCTTCCGGCGGCGCGTGTTGGCCATCGGCGTCGCCTCCTCGACGATCGGGACCCCCAAGAACCGGCAGATCTGCGTGTAGCTCAGGCCATCCTCCAACCTGACCTTCAGGTAGTCGTCCTGCCGATCCGAGAAATAGGCTTCGACGTCCGCGTTATGGCGGTCATAGCGGGCCAGCCAGATGTCCTCGTGACCCTCCGGATGGGGCACTCCGTAGATCACGGAATGAAGGGCGTTGTGCGACCGCCCAAAATCGCGAACGACGCTCCTTATCCAGGAATCGCGGTCCCGGACCACGTGGATGAACTTCGATCCCGGAAAGGCCTCGTCGAGTTCCCGGTAGAGCAGCGGCCACGGCGTGTCCTTCGCGGCATCGTACTCCGATGCGAGCGCGAGCGCGCGCGCGCGCAGCTCGGACCATTCGAGATCGGTCTTCTTGGCCATGTCGCGGAATTGGTGGTATCCGGCGGTGCGATAGCCCAACCGGTTGAGCATCCGGCCGAGCGTCGTCGTTCCGGTCTTCTGGAACCCGATCCCGAAAACCTTCGTCATGCGCGGTCTCCTTCTTCTGTCATGGCGAACGCGAGTTCCAAGGCCTCGGGATCGACTTCGAAGTCGTCCAGCGAGTATTTCGTGAAGCCCGAGCCGAACCTGTAGGACGGGCGTACGTAGGATGGTTTCAGTCGGCCCTGCACGCCGATCCAGTCGCACCCGACCTGCGCCGCCATCACGCGATAGACTTCCGTCATGTGTCCGCAAGGCATCAACTCGATCACGCGACGCGGCACGGGAATATCCTCGCCTCCCGCGTATAGCAGAGGCGCGAGGGCTGCCCCGTGGACCGCCACGATCTCCTCGGCCTGCAGGATCAGTCGAAACTGGTCCGGAACCGAGAGATCTTCGGCGTAGACGGTCTCGTACCCTCTGGCACGAACGACCACCTCAACCTCACCCCCGTTCGCAATCCGCCGGGTGTCTCGCCTCGAGAGGAATGGCCTCCGCGGCAGCGACGTGGGCGATCCTTCCGCGAGGAGCTGGCGTACGCGACCTCGCGGCCATTCGGTTCGCGCCCATTCGTGACGAATGCTCCTCGCACCCTGCCATGGGGAGACGTCGAAGGAGAGGATCGTTCCCTCCACGGGTGCATCGGTCTTCATGACCTCGAGGCCGAACAGCTCGGCGGCAGCCAGTATGTACGAAGGAGTGTTGTTCGGAAGGATCGCCAGGAGTCGCTCGGAGCCAAGACCATGCTCCTCCGCGAAGTGGAACGTGAGGGGTAGGTGATTGTTGAGGAAATGCGCCCAGTTCTGAGGCGTATTGCGCCGAAGGTTGATGGCCACCCGGTCGGAATCGAGGCGTACCGTATCGGGTGTTCCACGAGGCCAGAATCTTCGACGCCGTGCGGGCGGACGGGCCCTGCCCGCTCCAAGCGACGACATGATCTCCCCCCCGCGCACGACCGATGCGGACCTCCACAGCACGCCGCATTCCGGCTCGATCCGGTTGATCAGGTGAGACTTGGCCATCACGATCCGTGCATCTTCCAAGTGGAAGGACGGAATCTGCTTCTTCGCTGCAGTCGTCGTTTCCTCGGCCTCCAGGCGGGCTGACGTCATTCCGACCTCCGGGACGTGGGCGAATGAGACGATCCATGTGACCCGACGCGATGGAGGGCACGGCGATCGACGGACGCCGACCTGTATGCGACCGGTGGTCGATTACGGGACCGTCGCGACGGCGACGAGTGCGGAGCCGGCCGGCGACCGCGGAACGATCCGTGCGCCGGACCCCTGCTTGGAGGGCGCCCCATCGTGGACGCCGCTCCCGAAGGCAGCGAACACGCGCCCGCCCGATCCTCGCCGAAACCACCGTTCCTCATGTCGTTCCGTCGCCGGCGATGAGGCGGGCGAGATTCCGGGCCTCCCGCTCCACGTGAAATTCCGCTTCGACACGCGCGCGACCGGCCGCGCCCATGGCGGTTCGGCCGGCGGGGTCGTTCAGCAGCGCGTCGAGGGCGTCGGCGAAGGCGTCCACGTCGCCGGGCGGCACCAGACGACCCGCCACGCCATCCTCGACCAGTTCCGGGATGCCGGCGATGCGGGTCGCGAGCACGGGCAGGCGGGCGGCCATCGCCTCCATCAGTACGACCGGCACCCCTTCGGCGAAGGAGGGCAGAGCGAAGAGATCGGCCTGGGCGAGCGCCTCGGCCACCTCGTCCTGGTTCAGGTATCCCGTGAACCGAACCCCGTCGTCGCAGCCCAACGCCCGCGCATGGTCCTCGATGGCCGCGCGCTCGTCGCCGTCCCCCACCAGCGTAAGGCGTGCGTCCGGATGGGCGGCGCGGACCCGGGCGAAGGCCTCCAGGAGGACCCTTACGCCCTTGACCGCCGCGAGCCGGCCGACGAACAGGATGTGCTTGCCGGGCCCTCCGACTTCCCCCTCGGTGCGGTCGTAGCGGTCCGGGTCCACCCCGCAGTGGACGATCCGCATCTTCGACCAATGGGCGGGGTCGGCGAAGATCATCCCTTGCGAGCGACAGAAGTGACTGATGCAGGCCACGAAACGCGCCCGTGCGATCTTGACGTCGATCCGCCACCACCTGGGTTCGAAGAAGATCGAGGGGCCGTGGAGCGTGAACGAGAAGGGCACACCGCCCAACTCGGATGCCAGCATCGCGACCGAGCAGGACGAGTTGGCGAAGTGATTGTGCAGATGGTCCACGCGGGCACGGGCTAGGTAACGCGCCAGCACCATCGCTTCCATGAGGTAGAAAAGTTGCCAGAGCTTGGCCCTGCCCCCGGGCGGGGCGGTGCGCCAGGCCAGCGTCGTCGCGCGCCCGAAACGGACGGGTCGGGCAAGAGTCCAGCCGAGCGCGGCCAGCAACGCGCCGGGCTGGCGCGCGGCGGAGAGCACGTAGAAGGTGGAGGATGCCGCGGCCTTTTCGGCGGGACCGCGGTGATGCTGCAGCCCGGTTCGCCGGATCGCGCAGGTCTGGACCTCGAGCCCCGCTCGGCGAAGCGCCTCCACCTCGCGCAGGATAAAGGTGTGGGAAACGACGGGATACTCGCCGGTGAGGTAGGCGACGCGGGGGGCGGGGGTATCGGTCATCGGCAACTCGGCTCGCTCCCGGGGGCACGCCCTTCCCCGACCATTCTTCGCCGGCCGCGTCCAGCCGAAACGGCCCCCCTCGCGGGGGGCCGTGGACGGAACGTCAGCCCATCAGGGCGTAGTCGGCGCCCTTCTCGATCACCTGCAGGTCGGCGAACTCCCCGCGCACGTCGATCAGGTCGAACACGTCGCCTTCGTCCTCGACGCTGACGATGGAACGGACGCCCCGAACGTCGATCAGCAGGTCCGCATCGTCCGACAGGCCGCGGATCAGGATCCGGTCGCCTTCGGCAGCGTCGAAGCCTTCGATGCGGTCAGAGCTAGACGCCCCGTCCAGAAGGTCGAAGACAAACGTATCTGAACCCGCACCGCCATTGAGCCGATCGTTTCCTCTCCCGCCGTTTAACGTATCGTTTCCGGAACCACCGAGAAGGGTATCGTTGCCGTCGTCGCCCTTCAAAGTGTCGTCACCTTCGTTACCCCGCAGTTCGTCGTTACCATCGCCACCCATAAGATCATCATCGCCGCCGTATCCCCGTAGCCAATCTCTACCTCCATGGCCCATGAGGAGGTCATCACCACCGGACCCTTTAACGCGGTCGCTGCCCGTATCGCCCGCAACCAAGGCCTTCTCGGACACGGCTTGGGTTGGCGCTTCTTGGGCTTCTTCCGTCGGAGCGTCCGCAATAACTTCGGGTACTTCCGCGGTTACGGACTCCTCGGGAGCATCGCCGACTTCGCTTTCCTCAATCTCCTCAGCATTGGCTTCCTCCACCTCGACGCCTTCCAACGCCTCCGGCTCGTCGACCTCAACGAACAGGTTTCCGGATTCGATCTTCGAGGCGGTCATCTCGGGCAGAGGCGCGCCTTGGTCCCATGGTATCGTCTCGGTGATCGAGACCCGTCCAGTGCCGCCATCCGTCAGCGTCAGGGTGACCGTGCCGGCCGCCTGATCGACGTGGAGCTTCGCATCGCGTGCTCCCAGACCGGTCAGGGAGACGTTGCCGAAGCTTCCCGTGATGGCATCGACGAGCACGATATCGTGGGTACCGGCCCCCGCCAGCATCGAGACGTCGATCTCCAGCGCAGCGCCTGCCACGACGAGGTTCGACACCAGGTCCGAAGTGGCAAAGGCTCCGGAGCGGAACTCCGAAAGGATACCGAGCCCATCGGCCTCGGCCACGAAGCGGAGCTTTGCCGCCGCCTCCAGCCGTAGGGTGGACGCGCCGCCGGAGCCATCGAAGCCGACCTTCGCATCGTCGCCCGAGACGGTGATCGTGCCGTCCGTGACGGTCATGCCGCCGCCGCTGGAGGCGAGGATCGCCTCGCCGTCGTCCGCGTCGATCTCGAACGCGCCCAGCACCGTGCCGGTGTTGGCGAAGCGGCCCCCGTCGATGTCGAGCTCGAGCGTTCCCTCGCCGTCCCACGCGCCGATCCAGAACTGGCCCGCGCGGTCGATCAGGGCTTCGCCCCCGCCCAGCACGGCGCCCGCGCCCAACCAGCCATGGTTGAACACCATCGTCCCTCCGGGTCCGAAATCGAGAGTCGCGACCTCAACCGTGCCGCCGAAGTGAACGAGGTTTCCGCCCAGATCGACCGCGTCGCCGTCCATGGGGAGGTCTTCGGTGGACCAGTTGATGCGGTTGTCCCAGCGGACGCCATCACCCAAGTTGTTCGGCACGAACTGCACCAGCTGCGGCGCATCACGCTGGTCGAACTCGATGCCGAAGCCTTCGCGGAAGTAAGCGAGGATGTCGTCGGCGTCGACTTCGCCGCCCGCGGCGGTCAGGTCACGGAGGTAGTTGGCCAAATCGTCGATCGTAGCGGTGTCGACACCTAACAGGTCCGCCGCGTAGCGCTGGATCGTCGTGGTGTCCATCACCGCGGGATCGAGGTCCTCGGTGTTCGCTTCCTGAATCCTTTTATTGGCACCTTCGACATCCCAATTCCGCACGATTGTATCATCGTAAGCTCGCGTGGGGTTCTCGCTAATCGACTTATGCTCGACAGTCTTGGCAAGGATCTCAGCTGCGTTGTCTGGGTCCGCCAAGTGGGCGACGATGTTGTCTAAGAAGACGGACATTTTTGAGAAATCGCTAATACCTAACGTCAGCGCGCCGATGGATAAACCGGCTTTATGAGCACCAGAAGTAACTAGATTTCCGTTGCTAAGTGTGTAGTTTCCCGACCAGAGACCTTCTTCGATCTCTATTCCGTGACCAGTGCTAAAACCAAAATTGTTTTCAACGAAGACGTTATCCTCAACAAACCCGCCTGGGCGGACCTGAGCACCAGCGGACGCCGCCTGCATCGAGATATTATCGCGGAAAGTAACTTCGCTAACATCTTTTTGGATGTAGATGTTGTGGCTGTACATACTAGGTACCTGACCTTGATCAGGATCCCCGTTTAGATCGTATCCCTCGGCCCAGCCAGAGTGAGCCACGAAGCTTTTCTCAAAAAGAAGCCCATCGATATTCTTGAGAAAGGTGCCCTGGTCGCGGTCTCGATGGGCATGCCACCCGTCGGGATCTGCGGGCGCGTCCTTGATCACGTCAATGATATCGCTCTGGCGGAACGTGAATCCATCAACGCTTTGGACGTTCATCATGGCGTTGGTGACATGCACATCGTCTAGAATGAAGTTCGCACCTCCGAATGCTTTGAAGCCTTCACTGAAGCTTAGTCCGCTGAAAACGATGTTGGAGGATGGCTCCTGGTAGATCAGGAAGCTGTCCGTTATAACCGGAGGCTCTCCCTCTCCCCATGCGGTGACATGAACCGGATGCAGCTCGTCCTCACCATGAGTACCGTCACCAATTATCCTTCCCGCTTCGTATTCGTAGCCGCGCTCGAACAGCAGCCAATGCGAGGAAGGGTCGGCAGAGGACCCCGTGATCGTCCCCCAGAGGATCTCCGCAGCGTCCAAAGCCAGCGCCATTCCTTCGCTACCACCGTACTGCGGGTTCTCCGCTAGCCACCGGCCGAAGTGCTTGTCGCTCAGCGAAAGGCCCTCAATCTCTTGGATGTCGGCCTTGGACAGAGCCGCGTCGCTGCCCGTGACGTAGACCTTGCGATGGTTGTCGCCGGTCTCGACGACGACATCGTCGTTCTCGTCGGTCTGCAGCATGTAGAGGCTTTCGCCGGTGGCCCAACCACCTGCCTGGGGACCTGCGGTAACGTCGATCTGGGGGGCGAGCGTTTCCGTCGTGCCATCGGTGCGGGAGATCTCGAGCGATAGCGATACCGTGCCGGAGTACGCCGGGTCGAAGGAGACGTAGCTCAGCGTGGTGCCGTCGGGATCGACGGTGAGACGCCCGTTCTCGGGTTGCCCGAGGATCGAGACGGAGGACACCGTCTCCGCCGAAGGAATGAGGATCTTCGTAACGCGTCCTGCGATGGCGTCGATGGGTTCGTCGAATGTCGCGTCGTACATGCCTGTGCCCTTTGCGACCACTACCGGTTCGACCCGGTGTGGGTTCGTGGTGATTGGCTTCGATACTGGGGAAGGTTTCCCGGCGATCGCAGGACCCGATGGGGTCGAGATCAAGGCGATTCCGCGTCAAGCGGATCGAGATCGCCGGAACTATGGCAGTCACAGGTAAAGAGAAGCTTGCCCAGAGAGATCAATCCTCCGGGAAAGTTCACCATTACGTCGGGTAAGCGGGGCAGACGGGCGGGTGGCCGCTTACTTCATCGCATTCGTCAGTGGAAAAGCGCCGCAAGTTCCTCGCGGTGGAGCCAGCACGCCAAACCTGCTGGAAGCACACCAAGTAGGAGCAGCCCGACCTCACCAACCCCGTCCCATCCCTCGTAGCGACGCGCGTAATGCAGCCGCAGGGGATGCACCGCGATCACCGCGATTGCGGGGGCGAGGATCGCCCCAGCCAGCCCGAACCATTGCACACCGAACCATAGGACGGGAACCTGAACTACCGCCCTCGCGACGGTAAGATGCATGGCACGCCATGAGTCGCCTGAAACTAGGAGCAGATCTCCAGTACCCAAGGTAATAATCTGAGGGATCAACGACAGACAGAAGAGGACGACGATCGGGCCGGCCAGCGCGTAGCGCTCGTCGTAGAGGAAATCGACGAGCGGGATGCCGACGAAGGCCAGCACGGCCATCACGGCGATGCCGGCGCCTGATATGAGGCGCCGCATGGCGAAGGTCTTTCGCCGGTTGGCCTCGTTCCCCTGCATGGGACGCATCCGATAGATCGGCATGAGGAGCTTCGTCTTGAGCGCGCCGCAGATCTTGTAGGCGAGCATCGCAAGCATCAGCCCAATGTTGTAGATGCCCAGATCCTCTAGGGAGATGAACGCTCCCAGGATCATTTTGTCTGCATTGTTCACCGCGTAGGACGCGGCGGTGCCGAGGAGGATCCATCTTCCGAAGCCGAACAGCTCACTCGCGATCTCCCCGTCCCAGTGGAACCGGTTCAGGGAGTTCGGCAGGAAGACCCGTGCCAATATTTGATTGGAAACTGCACCGGCAAGGATACCCCACACTAATACCCAGACAGATCCGAATATCCATGCTAGTAGTATGGATGTGGCGATGGTGATGAACTGGCTTGATAGTTGGATCAAAGTTACTCTACCAAAGCGCATGTGTCGATCCGCGGTTGCAATCGCCGTCGGATTGATTCCTTTCAGAATTAGCGTGAGACCAAGGAGCGGCAGAAGCTGCGCTATGATAGGCTCGCCGTAGACTGCTGCCATCGGCCACGCGAGTGCGCACGAAATCAGCCACAAAGCGACACCCCGGATCACCTTCACTGTCCAGACAGTGTTTAAGAAATCTGGGTCGTCCCCCCGGGGGTGCCGCAACACAGAGACCTGAAGCCCTGTGTCCGACAGGAGCATCAGCCCCGTCAACACGACCTGCAGCAGCGCCATCAGCCCGAAGGCTTCCGGAAACAGCAGCCGCGTGAGGATCAGGCTAGAGGTCAGACGCAGGACCTGCGCCGTGCCGAAGGATCCCATCGTGAACGCCGCACCGCGCACGATCCGTCCCTTGAGCCCATCGCTCGTCAGAAGGCCTCGAAGCCGGTCCCAAGAGAACCGGCGCAGGGGCGGGATCATGGTCATGAACGGGGGTCGTGGGCGGGCATGGCACGCATCGGAGGAGTTCCTGTTCCTGTCCGGTTGCTGCGCCGACCACTCGATCCGGCCGTACGAGCGCCGGTCTCCGGCCTTCCAGTCCATGCGCCTGGATGACCGACACATCAAGGCTGACCACGGGATATCGGGCCGGGGATACGATCTGTCTCCGCCGCAGCCGCAATTTTACGGCGTGGTTTGCCACGTTTCTGCCCCGTTTCGTGGCGTCCGGGCGACAAGAAGGCACGGATACGGCCCCATCCGGCACGACTGCGGCCATTCGTGTTAACCTCGGGAAAACCAAGAACAAGATCGAGCACCCCATGATCCGAAGCCTGATTGCCCCGCTGGCCCTGATTCTGGGCGGCTGCATCACCACCGTAGGGCCCGACAGCGCCCGGCCCGAGGTCGCCGTCGCACGCGAATTCGCCTTCGCCGTCTCGCCGGATCTGGAAGGCGCCGCGTCGGAGGCGTGGTGGCTCGCGCTGGACGACAGCACCCTCGATGCCTTCATGGCCCGCGGCCTTCGGCAGAACCTCGACATCCGAACCGCCCGCGCGCGCATCGCGCAGGCACGTGCCCGTGTCCGGGCGGCCGGTGCGGCGCAACTTTCTGGGGACCTGGACGTCACGCTGAACCGCACCGTGTCGGACGGACGAACCTCCGGGTCCGAGGTCGCGGCGGGCGGAGCCACCTACGCGTTCGACCTGTTCGGCGGCCAGGCCCGGCGGCGGCAAGCGGTGAGGGCGGAGCTGGAGGCGACGCTTCTCGACGAGGCGGCGACCCAGTTGGCCTTCCAGCTCGAACTGGCGACGGCGATGATCGAGGTCCGGTTCTTCCAGAACGCCCAGGCGGTCACCGAACGCTCCATCGCCGATCGGCGCCGCCTCCTCGCGCTGACGCGCGAGCTGGTCGCGGCCGGCGAGATGACCGCAGTGAACGAGGCGCGCGCGCAGGCCGATCTCTCGCTGGTGGAGGCGGAGCTGCCAGGCCTTCGGGCGGGCGTGCAGCTCAACACCATTCGCGTCGCCACCCTCATCGACATGCCCGTCTCGGCGGTCGCCGCCGCGATCGGCCGAGCGGGCCAACTGCGCCCCCGCCACACCGTCGCGCCCGGCGTTCCGGCCAACCTGCTGCGCAATCGCCCCGACGTGCTTGCCGCCGAGTACCGTCTGGCCAAGGCCCTCGCAGAGATCGGCGTGGCGGAGGCGGCGCTCTACCCTGCGCTCACGCTCAACGGCACGATCCAACTCGACAGCAAGGAGACCTTCCGCCTGGGGCCCACCCTTTCGCTGCCGTTGCTCAGCCGGGGACGGCTGATCGCCCTGCGCGATGAGACGGCCGCCGAAGCGGCAGAGGCCGAGATCCTCTGGCGGCAGGAGCTGACACAGGCCGTATCGGACGTGGAGTCCGCGCTGGTCCGCGCGGCGACCAGTCGCCGCGAGATCGCCGCCCTCACCCGCGCGAGCGCCGACTACGCCCGGTTGGAGGCCCTGTCGCAGGACACCCTGCGGCTCGGCGTCACCACGATTCTGGAGTTGATCAGCGCCGCGCAGGACCGCCGCCGGACGGACCTCTCGCTAGCGTCGGCGCGCCGGGATCTGGCCACGGCGGTGGCACAGCTCGCTGTCGCGACCGGGCGGGGCTGGAAGGTTGGGATCCCGGACGCCGACGGGGGTCGGGACCTGCCGGACGCCTCCGCGTCCTGACCGGACCCCCGCCCCATCCGGATCGTGCAGGTTCGGCGTCGGGCGGAGGGCTGGCGTCAGATCGCCTTGCATTGCAGAAGGACAGCGAGACGCCTTCCATCGCTCCCCCTGTCGAGAGTCCTGCCAATGTTCCGCATGCCGCACGCAGCGAGCTTCCATTCCGGTCGATGCCGATGAAGGCGTTCATTCCACGGGAACCGGACTGGCTGCGCGCCCTTCGTATGCGGGGCGGTCTGCGCTGGCCGGCTTGGGCCCGGCTGCGGATGCATCCCTATCCCGAGCAGTTCTCCCCCGCGATGGATCTTCCGCCACGCGATGGCCCGGCGCGGTTCTGGCTGATGGCGACCACGCCGCGTTCGGGCAGCCACTTCCTGGGGCATCTCCTGCAGGGGGCAGGGCATTTCGGCTGCCCGCTGGAATACATGAATCCGATGAACCTGGATCTGTGGCGGCATCGTTTTGGCGCCCGCGATGACGGGGAGGTGTTCGACGCGTTGACGCGGCTGCGCAGCGGTCCGACGGGCCTCTTCGGCATCAAGGCTCATTGGAACCAATGGGCGGGTTTTTCGTCTCACGATCTGATCGCCCGGCGGGGCGGGTTCGAGCGCGCGATCTGGATATACCGGCGCGACCTGCTGGCCCAAGCCATCTCGCGGACGGCGGCGGTGCAGACGGGGCAGTGGATCGGCAGCGCCCGCGCCCGCGGCGCGAAGGCATTCGACTATGGCGCGATCGTCCGCAACGCCCGGATGATGCGGAAGCAGAACGAGCACTGGGCGGCGTTCCTTGGGACGGACTTCGCCGCGCCGAGCAAGACGGTCGTCTTCGAGGACGTCGCAGCCGATCCCGAAGCAGCGTGCCGGGAGATCGGCGCTTTCCTCGACCCGGTCGTGCCGGAGCTTCGCTTCGAGCCCCGAACCACCAAGCAGTCGGACGGCACCTCCCGCGAGTGGGCCGATCGCTTCCGGCACGAGGTTAGACCCGAGCACGACTGGATCCTGACGCCGCAGTCCTTCTAGCCCCCCCCGGGAACGATGGTCTCGGAGCGTGCCGTCGTGGCGGTTCCGTATCGACACCGCGCACCGGGGCCCCGACCATTCGCGATTCGGTGGAACCGGGATGCGAGATCGCCTGTGGAAGCGCCCGGTACTCGGCGCGTGTTCCGCGAATGCCCTCGCGCAAGGGAAGGCGCTCCGCCCCCTAGGCGACGGGCACGCCGACCGGTCGACCAGACCCGGACGTCGCATCGGCCGAGAGCATCGCCTTCAAAGCAGGTGTCTCGGCGCGGGCGGCGGCGTGCAGCGCCACGTCCGCCGCGTAATGCTGGTCCACGAAGTCGCGCACCTCGGGCAGGTCCAGCACCCCGCTCGCGTCGGCGGCGCTGCGCCCGGACGACAGCATCCCGATTGCCGCCGCCTTGACCCGCGCGTGCATCCGTTCGGGCAGCATCCGCCGCAGCATGCTGTTGATCGCGTACGCCGGGCCACCGAGGGCTCGGACCTTCAGGTCGACGTTCTGGTTGGCTCGCGCACCCGGATCCAGCGCCACGCCGCTCCGCCGCGCGAGGTGGTCGATCAGGTCGGGCACGAGTTCCATCGGCAATGCGTGATCGACCAGCCGGGGATGCCCCTCCAGCCCGAGGTCGGAGACGAAGCCCTCCTGGCGGGCGAAGAAGACGAGTTTGCGGGACGGCACCGCGTGCGGATCCCCGGCGACCCGTTCGAGGTCCGCGGCGACGTCGTCGAGCATGCGCAGCGTCGTCTCGCGCAGCTCCGCAGGCGGGATCGCCGTCATGGGGCGCCCCTCGTAGCGCCACAACACCTGGCGGAGAGCCGAGCCGAACCGCGCGAGCGGGTCGCGCAGGACCGCGAAGGCCGTCAGGTCCCGCACGGCGGCATACTCGTCCGGGAAGTGCGCTCGCAGCGCCCCGAGCGGAACGTGGCCGTAGTCGATCCGGCCCAGCGACGGATGCGCGGCCACGTCGCCCATGGAAACGTGGTCGGCATCGCAGCGCCTAACCTGCGAGCGCACAGAACTGCCGGCGCATTTCGGGATGTGGACGAAGACGAAGCCTTGCGTCGGGCAGATGATCATGGGGGACTCGCGTCTGTTGCCGCGCCCTTGCTACTGTTCGGCACGCCGAGGGTCCATCCGGGGGACCCCGAACTTGTGCGGCGAGGATCGATCTGCAAGGAACCCCGAGGCCCGCCCCGTACGGCGTGTCGACGATGCGGGAGCACGGCGTGGATCTATACTACTGCAAGACGCCGGATGGAAATTTCGGCGACGACATGAACCTCTGGTTCTGGGACCGCCTCATTCCCGAGTGGCGGGAGATCGCGCCCGATCGGACGCTGTGCGGCATCGGCACGCTGATCAACCGGAAGGCTTTCTCCGCGATGGACCGCATCCTCGTGTGCGGCAGCGGCACGGGCTATGGCCCGGTCCAGCGATTCGACCCCGCCAAGGTGGAGTTTGCATGGGTGCGCGGTCCGCGAACCGCGCGGATCCTGGATGTGGACCCGAGCCTCGCGATCACGGATCCGGCAGTGATGGTATCCGACTTTCCCGACTTCGCGGACGGGCCGCGCGCGGAAGGCGACGTGATCTTCGTGCCGCACCGCCTGACCGCCAACCTGGACCTTGACTGGAAGCGGCTGTCGCGCCGGTCGGGTGTGCGGACGGTGTCGCCCAAGGACGATGCCAAAGAGGTGATACGGGAACTGCGCGATGCCCGGCTGGTGATCGCCGAATCGATGCATGCCGCCATCATCGCCGATGCGTTCCGTACACCCTGGGTGCCGCTGGTCGTGTCGCACCACTTCAACACCTTCAAGTGGGGCGACTGGGCCGACAGCTTGGATTTCGACCTTCGCCTGAACACGGCACTGCGCCTGCCGCGTGCAGCATACTTCGCCCTGCGCAACGCGCGCGGAGCCCTCAAGCGCCCGAAGCGGAGGACCCGGACAGACGGCGAGATCACTCAGACCTTCGTGAACCCCAACACGATGGGCCGCCAGGAGCGGGACCGTCTGAAGGGCTTGATCGCTCACTTCCAGAGGCCGGTCGAGGCGATGCTGGCCCGTGACATCGCTCGAGCCGCCCGCTGCGAGCCGAGCCTGAGCGACCCGCGCGTCCTCGACGACCGCAAGTCGCGCATACTGGAAAAGGCTCGGGAGATCCGCCGGATGGCGGGGGCCGAGGCGTGATCTCCGATCGGGGCCGCCTTTCGTGGGGGCTCTGCGTCGCCACGCTGAACCGCCCCGACATGCTGGTGCGCTGCGTCGAGCACGCGCTCGCGCAGACCCGGCCGCCCGCCGAGATCGCCATCGCCGACGCCTCCGACGACTGGGAAGCCCATCGCGGGCGCATCCGCGAGACGCTCGCGGCGGCAACAAACGGGGCGGAGGTCCGGCTCGTCTTCCTGGGCCATCCGGAGAAGTCCTCGGCGCGCCAACGCAACGCCGCCCTGACGGCGATGTCGGCCGACGTGGCGTTCGTGATCGACGACGATTCCCTCATGGAGCCGGACTGCGCCGAGACGATCATGGCGCTCTACGACGCCGATGCGGAGGGACGCGTCGCGGGCATCGCGGGGGTCAACGTGGCCGGCGACGACGCGGCGGCGCGGGCGGTGGCGAAGGGAACGGCCCTCAAGGACGCGGGCGGCATCCGGCGCAGCGCGCGGATGCGCGCCGCGGTCCGCCGCTCTGGCCTCGCCCGCTGGGTGCTCAAGGAAGTGCTGCTGCAATCACGCGACCGCATCTTCCTGCGCTACGACGAGCCCGGCACCCATCACGGGCGCGATACGGCCGCGGCGCTCGCCTTGCCGGGCACCCGCTACACGGAGTTCCTGCCCGGCTGGGGCATGACCGTTCGCCGGGAGGTCGCGCTACGGGAGCTCTTCGACGACGGGCTTCTGGCCTACTGTCCGACGGAAGACCTCGACGCCTCCTATCGCTGGGGTCGCCACGGGGTCTGCCTGGTCGCCGAAGGCGCTCGCATAAACCACGTCGAAGCGGCGGCGGGACGTATCAAGAGGCGCAAGGTCACGGCTCTCAGTCTGATGAACTCGGCCTACTTCACGCGCCGCAACTCGCGCCGGCCGGCACGGGACGCGGCACGATTCTACGGCCTCGCGACCCGGAGGGTGCTGGCCGAGACGCTGAAGGACCTGATCACCGGCCGGCTTTCGCTGCCACAGGCGCGTGGCGCCGCTTGGGCCCTGGTGCGCTCGCCGACGGTGTGGCGGCAGGACCGAGCCGACCTGCCCGATTGGTACGCCGGGCTGCAACGGCGGATCCTGGCCGGATAGCCCCGCGGGTCCGGCCGGTGGCGCGGCCCGCCCGGACCTACCGCGGCTCCAGCGCTCCGGCATGGGGCATCGGTCCCCGCAGCCGGCCGAGCAGGTCGTCGAGGGCTACTTTCTCGCCGGGCTGGAGAGCCGCCTCCAGCACGTTCGGCGAGGCCGGAAACGGCAGCGCCACGGTGGGCCTGCCGTCAGGTAACTCTGCGAGGGACGCGAAGGCGGCATCGAGAACGGGGCTGTCGGGCACGCCTCGGAGGTTGTTCTCGCGACCCGTGTCCTCGCCGCCCGGGGTCACGAAGGTCTCGGTGTCCTTGTGGCGGTTCTGCCACTTGAGGCCGCGATAGGAGGGTGGAAACAACGCCGCAAAGTCCAATGCCTCGCCGAGATCCCGCGGCGACTCCGCGTAGAAGGGCGCGTGGTGGAGGACGTTGGACAGGATCACGTCGCGCAGTTCGACCCCGTCGGGCATGCCGCCCCGCAGGATGGCCTTGTCGACATTCGTCCAGTCGAGGACCGTGCCGCTGTAGACGTGCACATGGCCCTCCAGCGCATCGTCGCTGTAGGCGGCCCGCTTGCCCCCGTAACCCATCAAAGCCTTCGGGGGGCGTAACTCGAACTGGCCACCCGCGGTCGGCGGCACGATCACGAGGAAGTTGCGGCACACCGCACCGGTAAACGCGGTCTTCCAGGCGCTACCGCCATTGTTGGAGGTGCCTATGGTCACGATCTTGTCGATGAGGATGTCGCAGCGCCTGTCGGTGTTCTTTCGCTTGGAGGTGCTGGTGTTGATCCCCGGGTTGCCGCCTTCGGCCACAACCCGGTCGATCCGGAGCGTGCCTCCCGACGCCCCGCTGGTATTCCAGCGCAAGCACGCCTGATGGGACGGTCTGTTGGGCACTCCGCGGCCGGCGTTGCCGGCCGACCAGCCATTCATCGAACGCAACTGCGTCTGGGCGACCAACGTCCACGAACCCTCGGGCGCGGTGCCGACCCGCAGGGGTCCGTGGTCGTTCTGCAGGTTGTCGCTGCCTCGGATCGCCAGAGGCACCGCACCGCCACCCATAGCTTCAGGGTTTTGTTCGAATCTGCAGCCGACGAGCGCTAAGACGTTTTGGCTTCCGGCGAGCATCCCGTAGTCGCGCCAGTTCGACACCTCGGTGTCTGATATAACAAGGTGAAGAGCGGAGCCTCGGGTCGAGATGGTGTTGCCGAAGCCGCCGAAGCGGCAACTCTGCACCGTCACGTGGCCCCGCACACTGCCCCCGAGGGAGAGGCCCCCCCAAGGATGAACATCGCCGCCCGCGGTTTCCGTCGTAGCATCCCAAGTGCTCTTGCACGCCAGCCCCCAGATCGCGATTTCGTCCTGCGACCCGGTCTTCGTGCAGCGTAGAATGCGGTCGGTCCTGACTTGTCGCAGACCCTCAAGGACTGGTGCAGGCCCGTCGCCCCATGCCCCCACCTGCGCGGCACTCTTTGCGCGTCCGAAGACGATAGTCCCCTCCAGCTCGTAGCTGTGACCGCGCTTGAACAGGATGCGGCGGTTGCCGGTACGTCCCTGGAAGTCCCGGGCACGGGCGAAGGGCTGGGGCGTGACCGGAACCGGGGCCCCCGAAAAGTCTCCGTCCGGCGCCACGAGGAGAGTGCGGTCGCCTGCGAAGACTAGGTCCGGGTTCGCGATCTCTACCTGCATCTCCGCCGCGACGGCCCGGCTGCCGTCGGTGGCGGTGCAACGCACGGTGTAGCGCAGCGCGGCCGCGCCGGCGAAATCGGTGGCCGAGGGGTGGAACACGTGGGCGGCGCGATCGCCGAAGGCCCGGTTCGCCGACGCGCCCCATATCGTCTCGACACGATCCAGACCCGCGAAGACGGATCCGGGGTCGCCGAAGTCCCACTCGAAGCGCAGATCCCGTGACGGGTCCTCGACCCCCCACCCTGACGCAGCGACGGTGAAGGTGATTCCCGACGGCGCGACGCCCGCGCGCCGGCTCGCGTCGAGCGCCAGCGAAGGCGCCTCCGAAACCTGCCCCGCGGGACGCGGACGCGTCGCTGCGGCGGGCAACAGTCTTTTTCCGTAAGGCATGAGAAGCGATCCGTGATGGCGCGAAGGCGCTGGCAGGCTGCTGCGAGCCGGTTTCCCGGCCCGCACAGGCCGGTTTCGACCGGTCTGCGGGATCAGTAGCCGTTATCCAAGCCTTTACGTCGCCGTATTTCGCACAATATGTCCGAAGCTTGACGGTCGAAGGAGACTTTGCGTCAAATCCTGGACTGCGCTATGGAAGCGCCGTTGGAGGAGACGCGGGGGCCAACCTCCTTCCTCACGCCCCACCCTGCCGTGGGAGGGGCCTTTTGCGAGGGTTGCACACGATGGATTGGTCACTTCAGACGTCTTCCGGCCAGGTACGGGGCGGCAGCTCGGCCGTCACTTTGAACACGCCCTCGAGCGATGCCCTGCTGAACGACATCCGCCGGCACCTCGTGCGGGAACGCGGCTTTTCCGTGGCGACGCTCAACCTCGACCACGTGGTCAAGCTGCGGGGGCACAAGGAATTCCGCGACGCCTATGCGCGTCACACCCATGTCGTGGCCGACGGCAACCCTATCGTCTGGCTCGCGCGTCTGTCCGGTCAGCCGATGCACCTGGCGCCGGGGGCGGACCTACTCCACCCCGTGATCGCCATCGCCGCCGAGATGGGCCTTCCGGTCGCCTTCGTCGGCGGAACGGAAGCGTCCCTCGTGGAGGCGGCGACGCGTCTGGAAGCCGAGCACCCCGGCCTCCGGATCGTCGCGCGGATCTCGCCCTCGATGGGGTTCGACCCGACCGGTGCGGAAGCGGAATCGGTGATCGACCAGCTGCAGGAGGCGGGCGCACAGCTGTGCCTGCTGGCACTCGGCGCACCCCGCCAGGAGATCTTCGCGGCCCACGCGCAGGAGCGTCTGCGCCGGACGGGGTTCCTATCGATCGGCGCCGGTCTCGACTTCGTCTCCGGGCATCAACGCCGCGCGCCGCGCGTGATGCGGGCCCTCAAGGCCGAATGGCTTTGGCGCATGGCGTCGAACCCCCGCCGCCTCGCAGGGCGCTACGGGCGTTGCTTCGCCGTGCTGCCTCATCTCGTCGTGGCGGCGGTCCGGTCGCGGAAGGTCCAGTCTTGACGCCATCCGGACCTCCGGCCTCCTTCTCCCCACCCGTCTTCGTCTACGGCGCGACCCGATCGGGAACCACGGTCTTCCGGCTGATGCTCAATGCCCATTCGGGACTGTCCAATCCCGGGGAGGAGGACTTCCTCTTCGACTGCATCGCCCCCGATCCGACCCATCCGACTGGTTGGCGCTACGACCGGGAAGCGCTGCGGGACCACCGTGTTTTCGCCGCGCGCGGGCTCGATCTGCCGGACGGTGTCGATGGCCTCGATCTTCTCAAGCACATGCTCGAGCGGCTGATGAACAACGCGGCAGGGGTCCGCTGCGTCAACATCCATCGCCATGCCGACCGGATCCGCGCGATCTTTCCGCAGGCTCGCGTCATCCACATGCTGCGCGATCCGCGCGACGTGGCCCGGTCCTCGGTCGGCATGGGCTGGGTCGGGATCAGCTACTTCGGCCTGGATCACTGGATACGCACCGAAGACGCATGGGACCGAGCGGCGTTTCCCGACGATCAGGTCCTGGAGCTGCGATTCGAGCGGCTGATGCACGACCTCGAGGGAGAGCTGGTGCGGGTCTGCGCGTTCCTGGGCGTCCCCTTCGTTCCCGAGATGCTGGAATATCACCGGGACACCACCTACGGTCCCCCCGATCCGAGGCTGACCGAGCAGTGGAAGCGCCGCGCCGATTCGCACGAGGTCGCGCTGCTGGAGGGGAAGTGCGGTCGACTGCTGGCGGCGCGTGGCTATGAGCCTTCGGGCCCCGGACACAGGCCCGGACCACTCGAACGTCGTCGCCTGAAGATCGAGAACCGGCTGCGGCGCTGGCCCAACAGTCTGCGTCGCTACGGCCTGCCGCTGCTGGTCGGCGCCAAGCTCGCTGGCTGGCTCGGGGCGTCCGAGATGCATCGCCGGTTGCGGCGGCAGATGTCCGAGCGCATTACGCAGCAGGTACGTTAAGCCCGAGCGGGGGACGCGCCTATGGCGAACATGCTGGCCCATGCGGTGCTTCTGGGATGGCCCGTCGTGACGCTCGTGCTGTTCCGGAGACTTTCCCCGGCCGTGGCCGTGTCGGTGGCGATCGTCGCAGGCTACCTGCTGTTGCCGCTTAAGCCGACGTTCAATTTCCCCATGATGCCTCCCATCGGGAAAGAGGAGATCCTTGGGTTGTCGCTTCTGCTCGCAGCGTTTATCACCGTAGATCAGAAGACTTTCACTCTTCGCGGGTGGCTACCGCAGCAGAAGCTGATTTGGACCTGTGCCATCCTCTTCGTCTTGGTCCCGCTCGGAACGGTCCTAACTAACGGCGACCGAGTGATCCGCACGGCAGGTAGCGTACAGACAGGTTTGACGCTCTACGACGTTGCTTCGATGCTGTCGGACCTCCTGATGATCGTCATTCCGTTCGTCGTAGCCCGGCGATACCTCGCCGCCCCCGCCGCCCATCGGATGGTGCTGACCGTGCTCTGCGTGGCAGCACTGCTCTATACGATTCCCACCTTGTGGGAAGTGCGGATGTCGCCGCAACTCAACAGCGATATCTACGGTTTCTTTCCTCACGACTGGCGTCAACACATACGAGATGGCGGCTTCCGGCCTTTGGTATTTCTGCGCCATGGCCTGCTGTTGGGCATGTTCCTTTCGCTTGGGGTACTTGCGGCGGCGGCTCTCTGGCGCATCAGCCTGAAGGGGCGCGGCGCCACGATCCGCACCGCTATGGCGACCCTTTTTCTCCTGGCTACCCTCGTGCTGTCGAAGAACCTTGGCGCGACGCTGATCGCGCTGATCGGCTTGGCGACTATCCTCTTGCTACCCGCGCGTCGGTGGCTCCTGATCGCGGCGCTGATCTCGACCACGGTGCTGACCTATCCGGTCCTACGCTCGGCCGGCCTGGTTCCCACGGACAAAGTGGTCTCCGTGCTCTCTGGGATCGCCGGATCGGGCCGTATTCTGTCTCTAGAGTTTCGTCTAAGGAACGAGGACATCCTGCTCGAGCGGGCCAACGAGAAGCCATTGTTCGGTTGGGGTCGTTGGGGGCGGGCCCGAGTCTACGTGGACGGCCGCGACATTACGACCACCGATGGCACATGGATCATCACTTACGGCGAAGGAGGCCTACTCGGCTACCTGGCGGTCTTCGGGCTTCTCGCCCTGCCCCCGATCCTATTGGCCTTTAAAAGAGGACCGGCGCTGGAGCCTGCCAGCGCGGCGCTGGCGTTGCTCCTTGCCGTCAATCTGATCGACCTCCTGCCCAACTCGGGCCTGTCGCCCGTCACTTGGATGCTGGCCGGTGCGCTGGCGGGACGGCTCGAGTGGCGGCCCTCCGCCGCGACGGCCCACGGCCCGGAGATCGCGGCCGCGGGCGGGCGCGTCCCCCGCATGCCCTACGCGCGCAGCTTCGACACGGTGCGGGGCGGCGGCGCGCCATCACTGCGGAGAGACCACCCATGATCCCGCTCCTGATCTCGATCATCAACTACCGCACCGCCGAGATGACGCTTCGATGCGCCCGATCGGCGCTGGACGACCTGGCGCATGACGGGATCGCGGGACGCGTGGTGATCGTCGACAACGCCTCGGGTGACGGCTCGGTGGAGCGGATCGCGGAATGGATCAGGGGGCAGTCCGACGGCACGCCGGTCGAGCTGGTGCGCTCCGAAAGCAATTCCGGCTTCTCGGGCGGGCACAACCGCGGCATGGCCGCCGCGGACGCCGATCTCTACCTGCTGCTCAACTCCGATGCGCTGCTGCGCCCCGGCTTCTGCGCCGCGATCCTGGAGGCCGCCGCGGCACATTCCCGGGCGGGCTTCCTCGCGCCGCGCATCGAGCACGAGGACGGCACCCGTCAGGTCAGCGCGTTCCGCTTCGCCTCGCCCGTCAGCGAATTCGCGCGAGGGGCCAACACCGGATGGGTCGACCGCATGGCACGCCGGTGGAAGGTCGCGCTCGGGGACGACGCGGACCCGGCGCGGATCCAGTGGGTCAGCTTCGCCTGCGTCGCGCTGCGCGGCGAGATGGTTCGCGAGATCGGCGCGATGGACGAAGGCTATTTCCTGTACTTCGAGGATGCCGAGTACTGCCTGCGCGGGCGTCGTGCCGGCTGGTCCATCGCGCGAGTACCCGAGGCGGCGGCGGTGCACTTCCGCGGCGGCAGCGGTCCGGTCAAGACGCTGCACAAGGCGCGTCGTCGCATGCCGGCCTACTACTACGCCTCGCGCACGCGGTTCCTCTACCAGGCGCACGGGCGCGCGGGCCTGTGGACGGCCAACGCGGCCTGGCTGATGGGGCGGGGACTGGCGCAGATGCGGCGCCTCCTCGGGCGCCGGCCCAACCCCGCCGCGGAGGCCGAGCTGCGCGACATCTGGACCAACGCGCACCGTCCGCTGGGGCCGCGCCGGGCGCCGTGGGAAGACGGCGAGGCCGCCCAGTGAGCGGGACCGGAGGCGGGCGGCCGGACTTCGTCATCCTGGGTGCCATGAAATGCGGCACCACCACGCTGGCCGCGCAGCTGGGCGCGCAGCCCGGCTACTTCATGACCGACCCGAAGGAGCCGAACTTCTTCTCCGACGACGCGATCTGGGCACGCGGGCCGGAGTGGTACGCGCAACTCTTCGCAGGCGCCGCGCCGGGCGACCTGCGGGGCGAAGCCTCGACCCACTACACCAAGCGGCCCACCCACCCTCACGCCTTGGACCGGATGCGGAGCTTGCTGGGCGACGCCCCGCCGCGACTGATCTACATGATCCGCGATCCCGTGGCGCGGGCGGTCTCGCACTACATGCACGGCTGGAGCCGGGACGAGATCACCGTCCCCCTGGCGGAGGCCGTGCGGGCCCATCCCGAGCTGGTGGACTACGGGTGCTACGGCATGCAGATCGCGCCCTACGTCTCGGCCTTCGGAGCGGACGCGATCCTGCTGACGAGCCTCGAGGCGATGAAGACCGATCCGGAGGGGGAGCTTGCGCGCGTGGGCGCCTTCCTCGGGCGGGACGCGAGCCTGCGGGCCGAGGTCGGCGCTCGGAACGTCTCGGCGGAGCGCGCCCGGCGCCTGCCGCTGCACGGCCTGCTGGTCGACAACCCGGTGGCCACGCTGCTGCGCCGCGTGCTGGTCCCGAAGGCGGTGCGCCGCCGGATCCGCGAGGCCCGCACCCTGCGCGAGCGCCCCGAGTTGCCTGCCGACCTTCGCGCCGGCATGGAGGCGCGCTTCCTCGCCGACCGGGCGGAACTGGCCCGGCTCTTTCCCAGCCACCCCGCGCTGGAGGCCTGCTATCCCTTCGCCTCCGCCGCGGCGCGTGAGACCGGCGCGGCATGAGGGATAACGCCCCAACGGGCGCGGTCGCCATCGGCCGCAACGAGGGTGCGCGCCTGCTGCGTTGCCTGCGGGCTCTGCGCGCGCAGATAGACGGTCCCGTGATCTACGTCGATTCGGGTTCGACCGACGGATCGGTCGCTGCCGCGCGCGAACTCGGTGCCGCGGTGGTCGAATTGCCCCCGGACACACCCTTCACCGCCGCACTGGCGCGCAACGCGGGGCTCGCGCGGCTGATGGAGGAGAACGCCCCCCCGCATCTCGTTCAGTTCGTGGACGGCGACTGCGAGATCGTCGAAGGCTGGCTGCCCGCCGCGCGGGCGTTCCTCGCCGCGCACGAGGACGTGGCCGTCGTCTGCGGCCGGCGCCGCGAACGCCACCCCGAGGCGTCGGTCTGGAACCGGATGATCGACCGCGAGTGGGATACGCCGGTGGGCGAGGCCCGCGCCTGCGGCGGCGACGCGCTGATGCGCGTCCGAGCACTGCGGGACGTAGGCGGATTCGACGAGCGCCTCATCGCCGGCGAGGAACCTGAACTCTGCGTGCGGCTGCGCGCGGCGGGCTGGCGCGTCTGGCGGCTCGACGCTGAGATGACGCTGCACGACGCGGCCATGACGCGCGCGTCGCAGTGGTGGCGCCGGACCGCCCGGGCGGGCCACGCCTTTGCGGAGGGCGCGGCGATGCACGGCCGCCGACCCGAGCGGCACAACGTCGATCGCCTGCGCCGCGCGCTTCTGTGGGGGCTCGGGCTGCCTCTGGCGGCGTTGGCGGGCACGCTCGTCACGCCATGGGCCTTGCTTCTGCTGCTGCTCTACCCGGCGCAGATCCTTCGGCTGGCCCCCCGGGAGGGCCTGGCGCGCGCGGCCACCCTAACGCTTGGGAAGGTCGCCGAGGCCCACGGCGCGCTCACCTGGGCGGTTCGGCGGCTGCGCGGCGCGAAGGGTGGGCTGATAGAGTATAAGTGATGGCCCCTCCTGCCGCGAAACGCTTTGTTTTCGAACCGTCATCTGCTAGCCGGGCTCCGGTTTCGGAACGCGCGTTCCAGGCTGTCCACAACTTCCGTGCTCCTGACTAGGCGGTGTTCCGATCATGGCGTTCCAATCCACCGCAAACGGCTCCGGCAGCGCCCTGAGCCGTCTGATCACGCCGGGCATGGCGGTCTTCGTTCTCGCGACCGTGGCGGCGGCGATCTACTTCGACCGGGGAATCGATGCGCTGCTGCGTGCGTGGCAACTTCCGGAGTACAGCCACGGCCCGTTGATCCCCGTCCTCTCGGGCCTGCTGTTCCTGCGCCAACTCAAGGACGTGCCGGCCGATCCGGGCGTCAAGCACGACCGGTGGCCCGGCGTGGCGGTGCTGGTCTTGGCGCTCGCGCTCGGGGCGGTCGGCAAGCTGTCTGGCATCGACGACATCGTCGCCTACGGCTTGATCGTCTGGGTGGCCGCGATGCTGCTGATCTCGTTCGGCTGGCGAACCGGGATCCTGTTCTGGGCCGGGGTGGTGCACCTGGTCTACATGCTGCCGCTTCCGGACACGCTCTACTACAAGATGTCCGCATGGCTGCAGCTCGTCTCCTCCGAGATGGGCGTGGGGATGCTGCGCGTGATCGACGTGCCGGTCTTCCTGGAAGGCAACATCATCGATCTGGGCGTGCTGAAGCTGCACGTGGCGGAGGCCTGCTCGGGGCTGCGCTACCTGTTCCCGATCATGTCCTTCTCCTACGTCTTCGCCTGCCTCTACCGCGGGCCGATCTGGCACAAGGCGGTGCTCCTGCTGGCCGCGGTGCCGATCACCGTCGTGATGAACTCGGTGCGGATCGCCTTCGGCGGCTGGATCGCGAACCGCTTCGGCCTCGAGTACCTCGAGGGCTTCACCCATTTCTTCGAGGGCTGGGTGATCTTCCTGATCTGCGTGATCCTGCTGTTCATCCTCGCCTGGCTGATGATGCGGATCGACAACCGCCACCAGAGTCTGTCCGACGCGCTCGACCTCGACATGTCGGGCCTCGCTGCGCAGTTCGGACGCCTGCGCCTTCTGCGCGCATCGCCGGCGATGATCACCGGCGTGGTCCTGATCGCCGCCGGCGCTCTCGCCTTCCAGTTGCGCCCCGACGCGGACCGGCTGCCCCCTGCCCGCGACCCCTTCACGTTCTTCCCGCAGCAGCTGGGAGACTGGCAGTCGTCGGCACCGCTCCCGCTGCGCGCCGACGTGGCCCGCAGGCTGGGGGCGGACGACTACCATTCGGTCCAGCTGCTGCCCGAGGGGGGCGGCTCGGTCCCGGTCGAGCTGTTCATGGCCTACTACGAGGACCAGTCCCGCGGCGGCGTCCACTCGCCGGAGATCTGCCTGCCCGGATCGGGTTGGGAGATCGCCTGGCTGGAGCGGATCGACATCGCGCCGGAGGTCGGGTTCGAGGGCAGCTTCCCCCTCAACCGCGCCGTCATCCAGAAGAATCAGGAACGGATGATGGTCTACTACTGGTTCGAGCAGCATGGCCGCCGCACCGCGTGGGATCTGGCGGCCAAGATGCTCCTCCTGTGGGACGGCATGACGATAGGGCGCACCGATGGCGGCATCGTGCGGCTGATCACCCCCATCGCGCCGGACGAGACCGACGCGGAGGCCGAGGCACGCCTGCAGGACGTGTTCCTGGACACGGTGGCGGTGCTTCCCGACTACATCCCCGGCGGCTGACCGCCTTCGGAAGGAGTGGGCCGCGGGGTGTCCTGCGGCCCGATCCTGGCCTCCGACACGATCCGGCCCCATTCCAACTGTCGCGGCAGCGGAAACGGATTGTGCCTGCGCTCCGGAGGCACTTTACACGGAACGAGTTGGGGTGAAAAACTGTTCTGTGTCTGGGGCTTGCGAAGGTTCGTTGGCAGGCTGGGACGGAGGCACGATTTCAAGATGTCCACTTCATGGTCGTTTCGGCAGAAAGTGGACGGATTTCCGGCAGAACCGTGTCATGGTGCCCCAAGAATCCTTGTGGCCGATCAGACGGCAAGCTACTGCTGGACCTCACTAGTCGCCGGTTCGCCCGCAGAGGTTTCCAAGACCTTCGATAATCAGTGGAGAGAAGAATGACCAAAACCCTTAAGATCACCGCGGCCGCACTCGCGGCGACCCTGGCTCTGGGAACGGGCGCACAGGCGGCGACGTCGATCGGCAAGAACGATGCCATCACCGTCACCGACAAGCTTCCGAAGACGGCCGGTGTCGACAGCCAGACCATCTCGTTCATGGCGACCGAAGCGCTGAAGCTCACCGGTGCCGTGATCGGCGCGACCGGCAGCAACAGTGGCGACGACCTCGCGAAGCTGCTGGTGAACTTCTTCATCGACGGCGTGCTGCAGGCGCAGAAGGACTTCACCCCGATCAACGTCTTCGGCACCGTGGGCGAGGGCCGCGCCGGCTTCACCCCGCCGACCTTCAACATCGCCTCGGGCCAGACCTTCTCGTTCGAGGTGTTCGAGGACAGCGGCAACGTGTCGGGCAACGCGCAGGTTGGCCTCTCCGCCACCGTCGCGACCGCGCCGGTTCCGGTGCCCGCCGCGGGCGTGCTGATGCTCAGCCTGATGGCCGCCGGCGGCTTCGCCTCGCGCCGTCGCAGCCGCAAGGCCGCCAACGCCTGATCGGCGTCAGCTACCAGACGACGAAGGGGCGGCACATCGTGCCGCCCCTTTTCCGTTCCGGCCGGCGCCCCCGGCCTGCGATCAGCTGTAGTAGTCGTACTTGCCCGTCTCGTCGGCGTACTCGCACTTGTTCAGCACCACGCCGAGCACCTTGGAATGGGCCGCGACCTCGCGCTCGGCGTTGTCGATCTCGGCGATGGACGTGGTGCCTGCCGCGGCCACGATCAGCACGCAGTCGATCCGATCCAGGAAGCCGAGCGTGTCGTCGCTCGACAGCACAGGTGCGGTGTCGAAGATCATGATCGTCGGATCGAAGGCCTCCTCGATCGCGTCCAGCGCGACCGCCGCGCTGCGCGACTGCAGCAGCTCCGCTGAGCGGGGCCGCGGGCTGCGGACCGCTCCCATCGCCAGCTTCTCGTCCAGCCGCACCGCGTGATCCGTGAAGGCCCCCTCGCCGCGGAGGACCTCGGCGAAGTCCTTGCGGGTCGAGAGCCCAGCGATCCGCGCCAGCGACGGCCGCCGCAGATCCATCTCGAGCAGCACGACCCGCTCGTCGTCGCGGCGGGCGAAGGTGAACCCGAGGTTGAGCGCGATGGTGCTCTTGCCGCAGTTGGGTCCGGGCGAGGTGATGGCCAGCCTCTTCCAGCCCTTCGCCCTCATCTCCTGGGTGACCCGCGTGCGCAGCTTGTCGAAGGCGATGGCCTCCGGCATGCCCTTCCCAGGGCCCTTCGCAGCGACGATGCGCTGTCGCTCGAGCTGCCGGGGCGGGATGTCGAACCCCTCCACGGCGTCCCAGCTTTCCCGCCAGCGCTGCGCGTCGGCCGGCTCGGCCTTCGCGGCGGTCGCCGTCCGCTTGACCGACGCCGCACCGCCCTTCGCAGCATGCGGATCCTGCGTCCCGTCCCGCGCCGCGCGCGCCCTGTCGATGGCGACCCTCAGTCGTTCCATGCTCTCAAGCACCTCCGGAGGTAATCGATTTCAGCCCTGCCCGGAGGCGATCGATCGGCAGCCGATCGATCAGGCGCTCGGCCAGCAGGTCGATCGGCATGTAGTAGGTATGCACCGCCCACAGACCCACGGGGATCGCGATCAGGACGACGAGGAAGGCCGATGCGATCTTCGCGCGCCACAGCCGGACCTCGCCGCGGGTGCGGATGTAGGGCAGCACGCCGATCGGCATGATCTCCATCTTGCGGCTGATCTCGACCGGGCGCCGGACAGACCCGTTGAGAAGCTCCAGCAGCGCGACGAGGGCCAGCCCCGCCAAGAGGCCGCCGCCGACGCCCGCCGTGACCAGCCGGCCCCGGTCGGGGCTGACCGGACGCGCCGGTGGGGTGGCCTGTTCGATCACCGTGATCCGCTCGCCCTTCGACAGCGCCTCGATCATGTCGCCGGTCTCGGCGCGGGCGCGGTTGGAGATCGCGAGGTCGTACTGGCGGCGCACGTTCTCGTAGTCGCGGCGCAGCGTCTCGATGGCGATCGCGTTGGCCGGAGTGGCGGCGATCGCCTCCTGCAACTGCTCGACCTGCTCCGCGAGCGCTACCCGCTGTTCGGCCAGATCCTCCATCTCTCGCGCAAGATCGGCCATCTGGATCTCGTACGGGCTGAGCGGATCGGCCCCCTCCCCGGCCGAAGCGTCCGATCCGAGCGCGGCCGCCTGCTGATCGGCGATGACCGATTCGAGCCCGGCGATGCGGTTGCGCAGCACCCGCATCCGCGGATTCTCGTCGGACAGGGTGGCACTCAGGGTGCGGTATTCCCGCTGCAGCTCCAGCAGCTCCTGCTCCTCTGCGGTCTCCGGCTGTCCGACCGCGGGCCCGAGTTGCCCCGTCGCCTCGTAGATCCGGGTCAGGTCGTCGCCCCGCTGGCGCGCGGCCGCCAGATCCCGGTCGATCTGGATGATCCGGTCCTGGAGCGTGGTGAGCTGCAGCCGGCGGAACTCCATGTTCTCGGGCAGCGCCTCCTTGTTCGCATTCTGGAATGCGACGATCTGGGCGCTGCGCTCCTCGAGCTCGCGGTTCAGCCGCTCGACCTCCTGCTCGAAGAACTCAAGCGTCTGACCGGAGACCCCCGTCCGCATCCGGACGTCCTCCTGCAGGATCAGAGTGACCACCTCGTTGGCCACCGCCGCGGCCATGTCCGGGCGCGAGGCGGTGAAACCCACGTTGACCAGCGTGACCTGCGCCTCTCCGCGGCGACCGCCGCCGTCGATGCGGATGGTGATCCGCCGGCGCATGTCGCTAACGATCTCGTCGGGCTGCAGGGCCCCGGAGCCCTGACCCGCGTAGACGCGCAGCCGGTCGGCCATGTCGAGCAGGTTGTCCCGGGTCAGGATACGCCGCTCGATGATCTGGAGCTGCTCGACGGCCCGCGTCTGCACCGTGGATGCGGCGAGGCTGTCGGGAATCTGCTCGGATTCGACCACGAGCTGCGCTCCGGCCCGGTAGACCGGCGGCAGGATCGACGCCAGCGTCACGCCCGTCACCGTTCCCAGCGCCAGGAAGAAGAGCACGTAGTGCAGGCGCTTCAGGAGAAGGAAGAGGTAGAACTTGAGATCAGCCATCGCGGCCTTCCTCCGGTGTCACGCGGGGATCGACGAGCCGCAGGATCTCGCGGTCGTCCGGTTTCGCATCGGCGGGGGCCTGCGCGGGATCCGCGCCGCCTCCGAAGAAGACGCCCTCGTCGAGCACCTGCTGCACGAGGTCTTCCGAGATCCAGGTCGCGCCCTCGATCGAGCCATAGAGCAGGGCGAAGTCGCAGAGCTGGTTGATCAGCCGCGGGACGCCCCTGGTGCGTTCGTGGATCAGGTTGCAGGCCTCGGCCGAGAACAGATCGGCGGCGCCGCCCACGGTGGTCACGCGGTGCGCGATGTACTCCCGCACGTCCGCGGCGGACAACGCCTTCAGGTGGTAGCTGACCGACACGCGCTGCGCGAACTGCGTGAGGTCCGGGCGGCGGACCGTGTCGCGCAGCTCCGGCTGGCCCACGAGGATGAGCTGCAGGATCTCGTCCTTGCCCGAGTTGATGTTGGTGTACATGCGCAGCTCTTCGAGCGCGCTCACGCTCAGGACCTGGGCCTCGTCGAAGATGAGGATGACCCGGCGCCCTGCGGCGTACTCGTCAAGGAGGAAGGTCTGGAGCTGGGCGAAGAGGTCGACATAGGGCTTGTCGGCCGGGGCCGGCTGATCGAAGGCGTGAAGCACCCAGCGGAGCAGCTGGTCATGGTTTCCCTGCGCATTGGAAACCAGACCGACCCGGACCTCCTCCTCGATCGTGCCGAGCAAGTAATGCAGCAACGTCGTCTTGCCCGCCCCCACCTCGCCGGTCAGCAGCGTGATCGGCGCACGGGTAACCAACCCGTATTCGAGGATGGTGAAGGCCGACTGATGGCCCTTCGCCCAGAACATGAAAGCCGGATCGGGCGGCAGAAGGAACGGCCGTTCCGTCAGCCCGTAGTGCGAGCAGTAGATGTCGGGACTGCTGGACATTGCTTCCGCTTCACGTCGCTTCGCCGAGCATCCGGCGCCGCGGGGCGGTCCGGATCCGTCGTCGAGGGCGGGACACGACCGCCCCGGGTTCGGACCTGCTGCTAGCGGTCCGGACGGCCCGCGGCAAGCCGGGCCCCACGGCGCGGCGCGAATCACTTCGCCACAGTTCGGGACGCACTTTTGAGCATGTGGGGAACAATGCGCCGCGAGGTAAGGCATTGTGTAAACGGGCGAAACTGCCTTAGCCGTCGGCGATGCCCGTGCCGGCTGCGAACCGCCGAATTTCGCCTCACAGTCCTGAATATGGGCCTTTACCTGGCGAAATCGGGGCTACCTCGCATGGACGAGCCGGAACAAGCTAGTTAAACGTTGCCCCCGGGGCACGTCGTTACGTCCAGGGTGGGAATTTCATGAACGTTCAGATCGATGACAACCTTCAATCCGTGCGTTCCGTATCCATGATGGCCGTTCCCGTAGGCGCCGCAGTCCAGGCGGAGGCACCGCGTCGCAGCTTCCGCAGCTCCTTCGTGGCTGCCACGCCCCGGCTGCCCCGCGTGCGGTCGAAGATGTACCGGGACCGCGTCAAGCGCGGGGTGGACCTCTTCCTGATCCTTCTCATGGCGCCCTTCGCGGTGCCGCTGATCGGGTTGCTCGCGGCCTGGGTGGCGCGCGACGGCGGAAAGCCCTTCTACTCGCAGGAACGCATCGGCCGCGG
The DNA here is from genome assembly GCF_025144335.1 of Jannaschia sp. W003. NCBI lineage: Bacteria > Pseudomonadati > Pseudomonadota > Alphaproteobacteria > Rhodobacterales > Roseobacteraceae > Jannaschia > Jannaschia sp. W003. Next base: position 19,336 of record NZ_CP083545.1, on the reverse strand, counting down.
CGGGCAGGTCTACCGCATCTGGAAGCTTCGGACGATGGTTCCGGACGCGGACAGGCACCTCGAGGCCTGCCTGCGGGCCGACCCGCAGATGCGCGCGGAATGGAACCGCAAGCAGAAGCTCCTGAACGATCCCCGGATCACCCGCACAGGCCGCCTGCTGCGCAAGACCTCGCTCGACGAGCTGCCGCAGCTCTGGAACGTGTTCCTCGGCGAGATGAGCCTCGTGGGTCCGCGCCCCATGATGGTATTCCAAGAAGTCATGTATCCGGGCAGCGACTACTACGACCTCCGTCCGGGCATCACCGGTCTGTGGCAGATCTCTGAACGGAATGCGTCGAGCTTCAGCGACCGCGCCAAGTTCGACACGGTCTACAACCGCACGCTGTCGCTCGCCGTCGACATCGGCATCCTCCTTGCTACGGTAAGGGTGGTGATGCGCGGGACGGGCCACTAGAACCCCGGGCTCCGGCTTGCCGAACGGCGGCGACGGCAACCTAGAGCGAACACAATGACCAAACAGATCAAGACGTCCGCTTCGAAGGCGTCTCCGCGCGCTGCGCTGAAGGCTCGGTCGAGCCTTCTGGTCCTCGGATTGGCGTGCGGCCTGACCCTCGCCGGGTGCCAGAGCGCCGAGGAGAAGGCGGACGCCTTCTTCGCGTCCGGTCAGGAGCTGCGCGCCGAGGGCGACGCCGACCGCGCCATCGTCGAGTTCCGCAACGTCTTCCGCTACGACGAATCCCACCAGGAGGCGCGCCGCGCCTTGGCGGAGATCCTCCTCGCGCAGGGCGACCTCGGCCGGGCGTACCGGCAGTACCTGCGCCTCTCCGAATTCCATCCCGCCGATCTCGACGCGCGCGGCGCGCTGGCGGTGATCGCCATGGAGGCCGGTGACTGGGAGGAGGCGCGCCGCCACGGCACGCGGGTCGTCGAGGCAGAGCCCGATTCGGTTCGGGCGCGGACGATCGACCTCGGCCTGCGCTATCGGGAGGCCTCGCTCATCGACGACGCCGAGGCCAAGGCCGCGGCCGCCGAGGAGGCCGAGGCGCTGCTGGCGGAGGCGCCCCAGACCGTCACGCTCTGGCAGATCGTGATCACCGAGCGCACCGCGACCGACCCCGACGCGGGGCTGGACGGCCTCGACCGGCTGATCGAGTTGCGGCCCGCGGAGTTGGAGTACTGGACCGCCAAGCTGCGCCTGCTGACCTCGCTGGACCGCATCGAGGAGGCGCGCGCGCATCTCGACGCCCTCCAAGTCGCCTTCCCGGACGATGCCGAGGCCACGCAGCTCTTGGTCGCTTGGTATCTCAACCAGGGCGAGAACGACGCCGCCATCGCCGCGCTGCGCCGCGATGCGGGCGACGACACCGGCAATCCCCTCGACCATGCCGTGGTGATCGACCTGATCCGCCAGCTCCAGGGGCCCGACGCCGCGGTCGCGGAGATCGAGCGTCTGATCGCGGCGAACGCCAAGAACCCGGCCAACGTCGCGCACTACCGCGGGCTGCGCGCGACGGAGATGCTGCGGCGGGGCGAGCGCGCGGCCGCGGAGGCCGAGCTTCGCGAGGTGGTCGCCGAGACCGACCTTCCCGGACGTCTTCTGTGGATCAAGGCGCTGCTGGCCGACCTGTTGCGGACCGACGGGAACGAGGAGGAGGCCGGAGTGCTGGTCGAGGAGATCCTCGCCCGCGACGCCACCAACGTGGACGCGCTGAAGCTGCGCGGCACGATGCTGATCTCGAGCGATCGCCCCGACGAGGCCATCGTCGACCTGCGCCGGGCCCTCGACCAGAACCCCCGCGACAGCGGCGTGCTGCTGCTGCTGGCCGAGGCGCACCAGCGGGCCGGCAGCCCCGAGCTCATGGGCGAGCGCCTCGCCGCGGCCGTCGAGGTGTCCGGGAACGGGGTACCGGAGACGCTGCGCTACGTCGCCTTCCTGATCTCGCAGGGGCGCGTCGCTGCGGCGCGCTCGCTTCTGACCGAGACCCGGCGCGCTCACCCTCAGGACGTCTCCCTGCTGACGCAGGTCGGACGTTTCGCGCTCCGCGAGAACGACCTCGGCCTCGTGCAGGGCGTGGTCCGCGACCTCGATTCGATCGAGAGCCCGGAAGCCGCCGAGGTGGCCGACGTGCTGCGCAGCGCCGTCCTTCTGCAGCAGAACCGCAGCGAGGAGGGGATCGAGCTGCTGACCCGGCAGGCGGGCGAGGCCGGCCAGAACGCGCAGGCGGTGCTGGCGGTGATCGTGGCTTGGGCCCAGTCCGGCCAGCCCGAGCAGGGCCGCCTCTACCTCGACAGGCTGCGCGCCGAATCGCCCGACGATCTGGAGCTGCGCCTCGTAGACGGAGCCCTCTCGCTCAGCGAGGGCGCGACCGAGCGCAGCGAGGAACTGATGCGCGGCATCATCGAGGACGCGGTCGACTCCCCCCAGGCGGTCGGAGCCATGCGTTCGCTCTTCGAACAGCTCCTGGCCGCGGACCGCGACGCGGAGGTGGGCGAGTTGCTCGACGCGACGCTCGCCGCGCAGCCCGAGAACCGGACCCTCCTCCTGCTGCGTGCCGCCTTCCTGGAACGGCAGGACCGGATACCGGAGGCGATCGAGATCTACGAGGACCTCTACGAGCGCGATTCGTCGGACGTCCTCGTGGCCAACAACCTCGCCAGCCTTCTGGCCGCATACCGCATGGACGCCGAGAGCGGGGAGCGCGCGACGCGGATCGCGCAGCGCCTGCGCGGCACGACGGTGCCCCAGTTCCAGGACACCTACGGCTGGATCGCCTACCGCAACGGGCGCTTCGAGGATGCCGTGGCCTATCTCGAACCGGCCGCCGCCGAGCTGCGCGACGACCCCGTGGTCCAGTACCACGTCGGCATGACCTACCGGGCCCTCGGCCGCGACCGGGAGGCGGCGGACACGCTCCGGCGCGCCCTGGAGATGGCGGGGGACGCCGGGTTGCCGCAGATGGACGAGGCGCGCGAGGCCCTCGCGGAGGTGGAGGCTCGGGCCGCTGCGGACGCGGCCCCGGCCGGTGCGCCCGAGACGGGCGAAGCGGCACCCGGGTCGGCGGAACCGCTGCCCGAGGGCAACGCTACGAGCAACTGAAGCCCGCGGATCGGCGTCCGCGGTTGCGACTCGTGGATCGCTGCCCTCATGGTCCTCGCTGAAGGGGCCTGAACGGCACCGCTAGGAAGGAGGCCCACCATGATGCATCGCCTGATTGCCCGCTGCCGCGCGTCCATTCTGCTCGCCCTCGTGCTGCTGATGCCGGCCGCCATCGCATCGGCCCAAGGCCGCTACGTGATCGGCGCCGGCGACGTGCTGCAGGTCGAGGTGCTGGAGGACGAGTCCCTCAGCCGCACCGTCCTCGTCACGCCCAGCGGCGAAATCTCGCTGCCGCTCGCGGGCTCGGTCCAGGCCGGCGGCCAGACGTTGAGTGCGGTACAGGAGATGCTGCGCCAGCGGCTCGCGCCCAACTTCGCCGAGCCGCCCACCGTGTTCGTGGCCCTGTCGCGCGAGGCGATCGACCCGCCGGTCATCCCCGGCCCGGCCCCCACGCCGCCCGCGCCCATCCTCCTGGACATCTTCGCCCTGGGCGAGGTCGGCAACCGGGGCCAGATCCAGGTCGAGCCCGGCACGACCATCCTGCAGGCCTTCGCGCTGATGGGCGGCTTCACGCCCTTCGCGGCCTCGGACCGCATCCAGCTGCGCCGGCGCGACCCGATCACCGGCGTGGAGCGGATCTACCCCCTGCGCTACAGCGCGATCATCAGCGGGCGCAGCCCCAACGGAAGCGCGCGGCTGGTCGACGGCGACGTCTTCGTGGTCCCCACCCGGAAGCTGTTTGAGTGATGACGGAGCCGTTCCGGCCCGTCCGCAGCGCGCGCGCCGCCCGGACGCCGGCGGCCTCCGTGCGCGGCGCGGCCGCCGCGGGGCTCGCCCTCGCGGCCGCGGCTTTGGCAGCCGCCGCGCCGGTCCTCGCGCAGGACGGCCCCGCGCGCGAGTTGACCGTCGGGCTGAGCACCGGCCTCGCCGGAAACACCAACCGCCGCCTCGAGGCGGACGGCGGCAGCGGCAGCGTTGCCGCCACCGCGGGCCTGTCCTTCGCCTTCCGGGACGCGACGCCGCTCCAGTCGATCACCGTCACCGGCGATACGGGGCTGCGCTACTCCCGCGGGTCCGACGCCGACGAGGACGCGAACGGCTTCACCGATCCCTCGATCGGCTTCGCCTACCAGCGTGCGGTGCCCGACACCGCGTTCGCCGCCAGCGGCTCCCTGCGGCGCTCGCAGGTGGACTTCCTGGAGCCGATCGACGCCTTCCTCCTCGATCCCGACGACCCGCTCTTCGATCCCGAGGATCTGACGCGGTCCCTGCAGGAGGGGACGCGCCTGTCCTTCAGCCTTCAGGCCGACGCCGAGTTCCGGCGCACCGCGCCCTTCGGCTTCGACCTGTCGGCGGGCGTGAGCGGGACGCGCTACGACGACCTCACCGGCAGCGACCTCGTGGACACCGACCGGACCCGCGTGGGCGTGGGACTGCGGTTCCAGCTCGACCCGGTGACGCTGGCGCGCGTGGGACTGAACCACTCCACCATCGAGACCGACGACGGCACGGAGGCGCGCGACACCTCCTCGGTGACCGGCAGCATCTCCCGCGAGTTCCCGCTGGGACAGGTCGGGCTGCAGGCAAGCTACAGCGACACGGAGGAAGGCCAGCGCACCCGCCTGTCCGCCACCGCCGCGCGCCAGAGCGTGACCTGGGACCTCTCGGGCAGCCTCGGGCTCGCCCAGGATTCGAACGACGATCTGACCGTGGTGGGCGGACTGCGCGCGCAGCGCGAGTTCGAGGCCAGCCAGGTCGGCCTTGCCGTGGATCGCTCCGTGCGCACGGGCGACGACGCGGAGATCACCGTCACCGCGCTGTCGGCCGACTACGGCCGCAGCCTGACGCCGACCACCTCGCTGGCGACCGACGCCGCCTGGGTCCGCACGACCGACTCCGACGACACGGCCGACGCGATCCGTCTCGGCCTGAGCCTCAACCGGTCCCTAACCGAGGACTGGTCCCTGTCCACCGGGGTCACCCACCGCATCAAGGACAACAGCAGCGGCCGCGCCCAGGACACCGCTCTGACCCTTGGCCTGCGCCGCGAGTTCTCCTTCATCCCCTGACGGGATCCGAACCATGAGAAGGCTTCCGGTCAGCATCGCCCTGGCCGCCACCTGCGTCGCAGTCGAGGCGGTGCTCTGGACCGGCGAGATGGGGTGGTGGGGACCGGCGGCCGAGGGCCTGCGGAACGCCGCGATCTGGCTCGGCGCGCTCTGGCCCGCCCTGCTGCGGGGCGAGGTCGCGCCGATCTATCCCGGGCAGTCGGCGGTGATGCTGCTGTCCTATCCGTTCGTGCACGCCGGCCCCGGCCACATGGCGGGCAACGTCGTCGTGCTGGTCTGGGCGGGCCTCCAGCTGGAGCGGGTTCTGGGCGGGATCCAGGTCCTGGTGCTGTGGGTCGTGGCGGCGTCCTGGGGCGCGATCCCGATGCTCCTGTCGGACGAGACGGCCCCGGTAGTGGGCGCCTCGGGCGCGCTGTTCGGCCTGCTCGGCGCCTGGATCGGAGTGCTGATCCACGATCCCCGCCGGCGGCGCGCCGTCCTGCGGGTCGGGCTCCTGGTCGTCGGCGTGGGTATCCTGCTGCCCGTGATCCTTCCCGAACTCACCGGCCCGATGGCGTGGCTGGTCCACGGCGGGGGCCTGGTGACCGGACTGATCTACGGGGTCGTGGCGGGAAAGGGCACCAGGGACGAGTTCCTGCCTTAATTGTTTCTCAATCTCTTCCTAGCATTTTTGAAAGAGGGTCGAAGGTTCGGAACAGGGGAACGGAATGCTGGCAACGTCATTACTGATGGGCATCGTGTCGGGGCTGACCAGCATGGTCGTCGCCCTGGCCTCGGGCATGGGAGTGCTCACCAGCCTCCTGATCTACCCCGCCAGCGGCCTCGCGGGCATGCTGCTGACGATCCTCCTGATCCTCGCCGCGCGCCAGCTGCCGCAGCTGGCCCCCGCCCCGCTGCCGCGCACCCTCCCCTGACGTCGGCGACCGGGCACGATCCCTCCTCCATCATCACGGCATCTTCCGCGCTGCGTGTCCTTCCGATCTGCCATCGAAAGGCCTGCGCCGGACACCACGGTCATCGAGGCGCAAACGTCGTCACCGACGCCGATCTTCGTAGGCAGATGAGCTACGCCGTTTCGAATCACTCCTTCGAAGCGAACGGCGGAACCAAAGGCGGTTCGAACTACCGGAAGCGAGGCGGAAGGCCTGGACGCCGCGTGGTTTGACGACGAAACCGCAACGATCGACGCCTGAGACCCGGTTTGTTCCCCGTTGCCGGACTTGCGCGCGCGTTCTCGACAAAATTCTTTGAGCATTACGCAAAGTAAGGCTACGCTACGTCACGTCGCGGCGGTCTGCCGGTCGTCCTTCTGCGAACCAAGTCCTTACTAGTGGGGAAAATATGTCATTTCGAATCAATCTGGCGGGCCTTGCCCTGGCAGCATCCGCAACCCTCGGCTTCGCTTCAACGGCCGATGCGAGCCACGGCCGTGGCGCAGCGATGGTTCCGTCGGTCAGTGCGAACGGTGTTCTCACCCTCGACATGGTCAGCTTCTGGCGGCAGGGCACGACCGTCTGCAGCTTTCCGAGCGATTGCATCTCGGCGAGCGTGACGGGTCCGAGCGGCTTCCAAGGGGGCGTCGGCGGCGGCGTCGGAGCCAACTCGGGCGGCGAGTCACTCGACAACGCCGATAGCCGTCGCAGTGAGGTGCGGCAGGTCGATACGCTGCAACTCACTCAAGGTGCCGGCCTGTACACCATCGACTTCAGCGGCTGCTGCTGGGTCGGTGGGGTCGAAGGACTGAACTCCAGCTCCTATGGTACGCGATCGACGATCTTCTGGGATGGTCAGACCGCCAACGCGCCGATCCTCTTCGACTTGGAGAACATCCAGCAGGAGGTGGTGCGCGGTCAGAACTACTCCGACAACGTCGACGCGACGTCCGGCAACGGTCTCGCGCTGTCTTACGCTGCGACCACCGCGAGCGGCCTTACCGGCGTTGCCTCGGGTCCGGACACCTATTCGATCGATGCCAATGGGACGATCACGATCGCCGCGGGCGACCAGGCCCTCGGGACCGGAACCTACGACATCAACGACAACAACTTCGAGCCGGGCGCCGACCACGCCTTCGAAGGCACCATCGCCAATGCCGACGGCAGCTCGATCGAGTTCTACTGGGTGTTCGACGGGGTGGAGGACGACGGCACCAACAACCTCGCCCCGCAGGTCGACGACCTCGTGGTCACCGTCGTGGCCGGCACCACGCTCAACCAGGTCATTACAGCGACCGACCCCAACTCGGGCGACACGCTCACGCTCGACCTGATCAGCTTCGACGGCGCGGGTGGCACCTTCCCGGGCGGGCTGAGCGGCGCATCGCCCCTGTCGGGCAACTTCTCGTGGGACTCCACCGGCACCAGCGCCGGCGACAGCTTCCTCGCCCTGTTCGAAGCCTCCGACGGATCGCTCACGGACCGCGGCTCGCTGCGCATCAACGTGATCGCCGGAGGCGGCACCTCGCCCGTGCCGCTCCCCGCGGCCGGCTTCCTGCTGCTGGGCGGCATCGCCAGCCTCGGGGGCCTTGGCGCGATGCGCCGGCGGTCGAAGCCGAAGGCGTGATGCCCCGGCAGACGTGAACGCGGGGCAGGCCGGAGGAACACCGGCCTGCCCTTTCGCCTCCCCGCCGCCCCGATCCCGGCTTTCCCCCGCCCGGACCTTCGTTCAGTCTTCCCACATACCCAGTCTTTCCCCGCCCGGAGGCCGCCATTCCATGCCGCTCGCCCGTCGATTTCGCGTGACCCGCTTCGCCATCGCCCTGTCCGGCTCCCTGCTCCTCTCGACCGCCCTGCCCCTCTCGGCGGCGACGTTCGACGGCGACACCGCGCGCAGCTACACCGGCGACGTGACCGGCTGGCTCCTGCGCGACGACATGCTCGAGCGGTCCACGAGGGCCAGCGACCCCGAGGCACTGGCCGCCGTCGCCCGGCTCTTCCGCGAGGGGCACCCGCGGGCCAGCGTCGCGCTCCAGAACTACTTCGAGCGCCACCCCACGGACCCCGCCGCCTTCGACCTGTCGGGGCTGATCCTCCTGGGCGAGCAGAAGTACGACACGGCGCTGATCTCCTTCGACCGCGCTGCCGCGCTCGGGGCGGACGGACCCTGGTTCGACGTCAAGCACGGGCTCGCGCAGCTTCTAAGCGGGCATCGGGACGAGGGGGTCTCGCTTCTGGAGGACGCCATCGCGGCGGAGCCCGCGAACCCCCTCGCCCGCCGCTACCTCGCTTGGGCCGCCATGCAGGAGGGGAACCTGCCCCGCGCCATCGAGCATTCGCAGGTCGCCCTCTCGAGCTTCGGCGTGCCGCGTGGCACGGTGAACCGGGCGCATCTCGACCTCGCCAACCTCTATCGCCAGGCGCAGCGCCACGAGGACGTCCACACCCTGCTGCGGCCGACGATCGAGTCCCCGGACCCCGCGATGCCGCCCGAGCTGCTGCTCGAGGCGGCCGGACTCTTCTTCGAGGCCGCGTTCGAGCTTCGGGACGAGGCCGGGATGGATGCCGCCATGGCGCGGTTCTCGGCGCTCGGGCTCGAGGGCACGCCGCAGTTCCGCCTCGGGCAGGCCCGGACCGCGCTGGTCGCCGACCGCCCCGAGGAGGCGATCGAGATCATCGAGACCTTGCGCGCCCAGGAGCCTGACCTCGCGGCCAGCCTCGTGCCCGACCTCGCCCGCGCCGAAGCACGCGCGGGCCGCGTCGACGCGGCCGTGAGCCGGCTCGTGCAGCACGCCACCGCGGAGGACGGCCCTGGAAACGTCGCGGTTCTACGGGAGGCGGCGGCGCTCGTGCTCTCCGAAGGCACCCCGGAGGCGGCCGAGACGTTCGCCAGCACCCTCCTCGCACCGGAGAACGGGATCGAACTGCGCTATCTCGGCGCGGAGGTCCTCGCCCGCGCCGGCTTCACCGACCGCGCGCTGGGGGCGGCGCAGGCGCTCCGCTCGGCCGCGCCCGACGAGGGATCGGTGCACCGGCTGCTCGGGCTCGTCCTGTCGGAGCTGGGCCGCGGCGAGGAGGCGGCCGCGGCCCTGCGCGACGCCGTCGCCGCGAGCCCGGACGACGAGGAAGCCTGGCTGATGCTCGTGGGCGCGGTCCATGGCCACGACGGCTACACCCACGCCGCGGCGGGCGACTCCCACGGCGAGGTCATCGAGCTCCTGACCCGCGCGGTCGAGGCCAACCCCGACAGCGCCCGGCTGCGCACGGAGCTCGGACTCGTCCACCTCTCCGACGGCGATCTCGACGCGGCGGCATCCGCGATCGGGGCGGCGCTCGTGCGGTCGCCCGGTTACCTTCCCGCGCTCTCGCTCGGCGCCCTCGTGGAGGCGGATCGCGGCGCGGCGCTGGACAGGGCGGCGGAGCTGGCCGACCTGGCCGCGCTCCTGGCGCCCGAAAGCGCGATCGTCACCGACATCCAGGGCTGGATCGCCTACCGCCGGGGCGATGAGGAGGAAGCGGTGCGCCTCGTCGAGGCCGCTCTCGCGCGCGATCCCGAGGACACCACGACGCTCTACCATCGCGGCGTCCTCGCCGAGGCGCAGGGCGACGCGGATGCGGCGCGTGACCTCTACCTCCGGTCGCTGCGGCTGGGGGACATGTACCGCCACTACAGCGACGCGGCCCGCGCGGGACTCGCCCGTCTCGGATCCGCCGATGCGGTAACCGGCTCCGTGATCCGCCTCGGCGCCGCGGACGCTGGCGTGGAGGAGGTGCTCGGCACGGTGACCGTCACCCCGTCAGAGGAGGGCGTGCTCTTCGCCGCGCGGATCGCCGGGCTGCCCGAAGGGCCCAACGCGGTGCACGTGCACGAGAACCCTTCCTGCCGTCCCTCGGCGGAGGGCGTAGTCGGGGGCGAGGCCGGGCCGCACTACGGCCACGCGCACCGCCACATGGCGATGGCGGACGGAAGCGCCGAGACCGAGGGAAAGGGGATGGCGATGGCGGCCGTCTCCGGTGAGGCGATGACGGGCATGGACGCGACGGCGAAGCCTCGCGGCGATCTCGACCCGTTCGTGTTCGACGCCGGCGGCGAGACCGATGCGACCGTGGCCGCGCCGCAGCTCACCCTCGACGAGCTGCGCGGCCGGAGCCTGATGATCCACCAGGGGCCCGACGAGGACGGTCGGAGCGGACCCAAGATCGCCTGCGCGATCCTGCGATGATCGGCGGTTGGGAGGAATGGCGCAGGTCCCATTGTGCCAGATGTCTGATCTAGGCCAGCCCCGTGAAGTGGGGATTCGGAACGTCCCGGACTAGACGTCCAACCGTTCGGTTGGGCGTTCGGTCCTGTGGCTCTCGGGTCTATCCCACACCGGCAAATGCGAACGAGCGTGTGCGGTGGCTCCGGTCCCTATCTCACCAAGACAACATCACGGTCGCTGCGAGAAAGGGAATTCGGCACCCTTATCGGGGAAGACTCGAGGAGCGTTCGCCGCCCGGGAGCAGGACCGGAAACCGTCACGGCGATTGTGTCGAAAAACCGCCTACGATGCGACATGTTTACGGGGAAAATGTGTGCTACGGTCCGAGCCGGCGACGCGATTCGTTCCGTTGAACGATGCAGTCTCGTCAGAGGTAAGAGGGGGTTTCTTACATGTCAACAATCATTCCGGCCCGTTTCGGAAAGGTCGTCCTGGCTGCCGCGGTGGCGCTGTGGGGCGGCATGGCCGGCGCTGCGACGATCACGGTCAGCAACGGTCCGATCGAAGTCGACTGCTCGAACGACCGCTGCGAGGCGTTCTCCGGCGGGTCCATCACGGTGGGCACGCGGGGGCCGACCAACAACAAGGTCACCGGCGGCTCGGCCGGAACGCTCGGAAGCACCGGCGATCTCTACGAGATCGGCAACGCCAGTGAGGAGAACCAGAGCAAGGCGCTGAGCGTGCTCATCGATGGCACGCTGAACAACGCTCTGCCGTTCTCGCGGACGACGCCGAGCAACGGGACGTCGACGACCTTCTCGTCGCTGGCGCAGTTCGTCGTGTTCAAGATCGGCGGAGGTCAGAACCCCGGCGACAACCTGTTCGTGAAGCTGCTCGGCAACGGCCCCGTGCAGCTGACGTTTAGCAAGCTCTCGATCCCCGGCGCGACGGGTGGCGGTCTGAGCAGCTACACCGAGTACGGCGAGCGCCCGCCCGCCGTCCCGCTCCCCGCCGCGGGTCTGCTCCTGCTGAGCGGCCTCGGCGGCATGGCCCTGATGCGCCGCCGCCGCCAGCCCGCCTGAGCGCGCGGCACCGACGACCTGCGATGGGCCGGTCTCCATGTGAGGGGACCGGCCCGTTTCGTTTGCGCCCATGCTCCCACTTGGTTGCACACGAAGGGAAGCGCCCGAACGGGATCGTGGACCCCGCCTTTGCTAAGCAACTCCGTGGGCGCCTATGCCAAGGCGGAGCGTGGAACGCACACGCGCAAGCGCGAAGGCCGCGACCGTCGTTGGGCTGTGGGCTTGGATGGGCTTGAGCCGAACGAAAGTTGAGTTCGCTGCCGTCGCCCCCGGCCGGCAAAACCGGGCCGGCGGACGGCCACGGAACGCGACGATCCGTGCCTCTTCATGCTGCGAGACCGCTCGGGCGCCCCCCCCAGGGCACCGATCCGTTTACAGAACGGCTTTCCTGACGTAAGGTAAAGCCTTCCAAACCAATTGTCCCATCCGGCTCCCAGTCGCCGGTCGCATGCTTCTGCTGCGGCGCCGGGTGCGTGTTCGTGGCGATTTCGCGAAGGACGTCCCCCATGCTCGGCTTCGGCTTCTCCCGCGTTCCCGGCCTCTCCGACTGGATGCCATTCGACGGTCCCCCATCCCCGCGATCCGAGGCGTGGTGGCGCGACTGGCGCGGCCGGGACGAGACCCCGACTCGATCCGATGCGGCGGACGGCGAGGACGTGCGGCTCGGGTCCGGCGCGCAGACCTTCGTGCACGAGGGCGACCTCGGCCGCGTCACCGGCGGGTCCGGCCCGCAGACCGTGATGCTCGACGGGAGCGCGAAGCGGGTCTCGCTCGGGCGCGGCGACGATGCGCTGATCGCGGACCGGGTCGACGTCGTGAGGATGGGCCGCGGCGACGACTTCGTGTGGCTGGCCGGCGCGGAACGGATCTCGATGGGGCGCGGCGACGACGTGGTCGAGCTGGGCGGGGCGGCGCACCGGGTCGATCTCGGCCGCGGCGACGACACGATCATCTTCCGCCTCGGCGCGGAGATCGACACCGCGGGCGGCGCGTCGGCCCGTTCGGTCATCGACGGCGGCCGCGGCGAGGACCGCTTCGAGACCGACGCCGAGCTCGGGGCGTTCGACTTCGACGTGATGCAGAACGGCACCGTGATGATCCACGACCGGCTCACGGGCGCGACCACGGTGCTGCGGAACTTCGAGCACTTCGTGTTCGACGGGCGGGAGCTGACCGCCGCGGAGCTGCGGGCGCTGTTCGAGCGGGACGCGCCCGCCATCTTCGCCAGCCACGGCACCCAGAACGTGACCGTCAACGACGCCGATCCCGGCATCAATACGGTCTGGAACCGCACGGCGGTGGAGTCGGTGATGGAGACCGGCCTCGGGAGCGGTCCGACCGTGTCGTCCCGTGTCTACGCGCTGGTCCACACCGCCATCTACGATGCCTGGGCCGCCTTCGATCCGGATGCCATCCGCGTGGCCGAGGACGCGGGCGGCGACAACGAAGCCCTGCGCGCCGAGATCGAGGCGGCGGGCCTCGTGGGCGACGAGGCGGCGCAGGGCGAGGCCATGAGCTACGCCGCCCACGCCGTCCTGCGGGACCTCTTTCCGGCGCAGGAGGCGCTGCACGACCTCGTGCTGGTCGGACGCTATGGGCTGGTCCGGCCCGAGGCGGCGACGTCGCTGGCGGCGCGGATCGGGATGGACGCGGGCGCGGACCTGATCGCGGACCGCGCGGACGACGGGAGCAATCAGGCCGGGAACTACGCCGACACGTCCGGCTACGCCCCCGTCAACGCCGGCCCCGGAGCGGTCGTCGACATCACCCGCTGGACGCCCGAGAACGTGCCGGTCGACCCCGAGTCCGCGCTGCCGGTTGAGCAATCGTTCCTGACCCCGCACTGGGGCGGCGTGAGGGGCTTCTCGCTGGAGCAGGGCGGCCCGCTCCTTCAGCTGGAGCTGGCCCTGGCCGATCCGGCGATTCGGGCGAAGTACGCGGGCGTGGCCGATCTGGACGCGGCGCCCGAGCCGTTCTTCACGGATGCCTTCTCGGGCTCCGCGCTCGACATCGCGGCGCGCACGATCACCACCGCGGCCGCCTCCGACTTCGGGCCCGCGGGCACGGTCGTTCCGGTCACGAAGGCGCTGATCGGCGAGGTCGTGAACCCCGGCTTCATCGCCCAGGCCGAGGTCGTGCTGGCCTACTCGGCGAGCCTCGGCGACCCGGCGGGGGCGCCGCCCACGCTGAACGCGCCGGGCGGGGACGCGGGCAAGCTCTCGGCGGAGTTCTACGAGGACGCGCCGGGCACGGGATTTCCGCCGGGCACGGCCATGGCCCATGCCGAATTCGTCTCGGCACGCGACGCGCCGGGACTGGCCGAGGACGTGTTCCTGTTCTTCGCCGCCTCCAACGCCGTGTTCGACGCGGGCGTGGCCACTTGGGAGGCCAAGACCGCCTACGACTACGCCCGCCCCATCCGGGTGATCCGCGAATTGGGCGAGCTGGGGCTGATCGGCGAGGAGGGCATCGACCACAAGGGCGACGCGGGCCACGTGGTGCGCGCCTACATTCCCTCGATCGGCGAGACGGGCCTCGTCCTCGCCAGCGAGTGGACCACCTACCAGACGCCCGGCGGCGATCCCTCGCCGCCCTTCGCGGAGTACAGCTCCGGCCACTCCGCCTTCTCGGCGGCGGGCGCGGTGGTGATGCGGACCTTCACCGGCAGCGACGCGTTCGGCGGCTCGGTCCTGGTCCCCGCGGGCTCCGCCGCGATCGAGCCGGGCGTGACCCCGCAGGCCGACTTCGCGATCGAATGGGCCACCTGGTCGGACGCGGCCGACGCGGCAGGGCTGTCGCGCCTGTTCGGGGGCATCCACTTCGAGGAGGCCGACTTCCACGGCCGCGCCCTCGGCGAGTACGTCGGCCGGGGCGTCTACGAGCTGGCCCAGTCCTACTGGGACGGATCGCTGCTGGCCTGAGCGCCGCGCCGGGTCGGGCGCCGCGCCGCCGGTCGACAGGAATCGGGAAAGCCGATACCCGCGAGGGGACCGCGGGGCGGCCCGGCTCGCGCGTGGAGGAGCCCGCCCGATGACCAACACCCTCTTCGACGCCCTCGTCGCGCCCCACGCCGGCTCGGACGCGACCTTCCTGGAGTGCGACGACGGCACGACCGTATCCCGCGGCGCCTTCGTGCGCCGGGTGGCGCAGCTGGCCCACGTGCTGGCGGCGTCGGGCGTCGCGCCGGGGGACCGCGTGCTGGTGCAGGCGTCGAAGCATCCCGACACCCTCGCGCTCTACGGGGCGGCGCTGCAGGCGGGCGCGGTCCACCTGCCGCTCAACACGGCCTACACGGGCGCCGAGCTGCGCCACTTCGCCGAGGATGCGCGCCCCCGCGTGATGGTCTGCGACGAAACTGCGCGCGGGGCGGTCGCGCCGCTCGCGGAGGCAGTGGGCGCGCGGCTCCTGACGCTCGGGTCCGCGGGCGGCGGCGGCACCCTCGCGGAGGCCGCCGACGGGGCGCCGGACCGGTTCCGGACCGTGCCCCGGGGGCCGGACGACCTGGCCGCGCTGCTCTACACCTCGGGCACCACGGGGCGGTCCAAGGGGGCGATGCTGTCGCACCGCAACCTCCTGCAGAACGCCCGCGCCCTCACCGACCTGTGGGAGATCACGGACCGCGATCGGCTGATCCACGCCCTGCCCATCTTCCACACCCACGGCCTGTTCGTCGCGATCAACACCGCCCTCTTGGCCGGCGCGCGGGTCCGCCTGATGCGCGCCTTCGACGCGGAGGCGGTGCTGGCGGAACTGCCGCGCTCGACGCTCCTGATGGGGGTGCCGACCTACTACACCCGCCTGCTCGACGAGCCCGCGCTCACGCGCGAGCGCTGCGCCGCCATACGCCTGTTCGTGTCCGGCTCCGCGCCGCTCCTGGCCGAGACCCATGCCGCCTTCGAGCGGCGCACAGGCCACCGCATCCTCGAGCGCTACGGCATGACCGAGACCAACATGATCGCGTCGAACCCCCTGCACGGCGAGCGGATCGCCGGAACGGTCGGCTTCGCGCTGCCGGGCACCGAGGTGGTCGTCACCGATCCCGGGACCGGCGCCCCCCTGCCCGCGGGCGAGATCGGCATGATCGAGGTGCGCGGCGACGGCGTGTTCCGGGGCTACCTCAACCTGCCCGACAAGACGCGCGAGGAGTTGCGCGAGACGGGCTTCTTCGTGACCGGCGACCTCGGGGCGCTCGACGCGGAGGGGCGCCTGCGGATCGTGGGGCGGCAGAAGGACCTGATCATCACGGGCGGCCTCAACGTCTATCCCCGCGAGGTCGAGGACGCGATCGACGCGGCGCCGGGCGTGCGCGAGAGCGCCGTGTTCGGCGTGCCCGACCCCGACTTCGGCGAGAGCGTGGTGGCCGCCGTGGTGGCCGAGGCGGACGCGGCGCTCGACCTCGACGCGGTGGCGGAAACCGTGGCGGCATCGCTCGCGCGGTTCAAGCGCCCCCGGCGCTACGTCGTCCTGGACGCCCTGCCCCGCAACGCCATGGGCAAGGTGCAGAAGGCCGCGCTGCGCGCAGAGCATGGGGGATGAGGGGACGAGCCTGCCGCCCCCGGCGTCTCAGCGGGCCAGCCAGCCGCCGTCCACGGGCAGGGTCACGCCGGTCACGTAGCGGGCGCCGGGGCCGGCCAGGAAGGTGACCGCGCCGGCGATGTCCGCAGGCCGCGCCCATCGGCCCATGGGGATGCGCGCGAGGATGGCCTCGCGCCGCTCGGGGTCGTCGCGCAGCGCGGCGGTGTTGTTGGTCTCGACGTAGCCGGGCGCCACCGCGTTCACGGTGATGCCGTGGGGCGCCCACTCGTTGGCCAGCACCCGCGTCAGGCCCGCGAGCCCGCTCTTGGAGGCGGTGTAGCCCGCGACCCGGATGCCGCCCTGGAAGCTGAGCAGCGAGGCCACGTTGACGACCGCCCCCTCGCCCCCCGCCCGCAGGCGCGACCGCGCGAAGCTCTGGGCGAGGAAGAACGCGGCCTTGAGGTTCACGTCGAGCACCGCGTCCCAGTCCGCCTCGGTCATGTCCACGGCGTCGGCGCGGCGGATGATGCCGGCGTTGTTGACCAGCACGTCGACCGGCCCGTGCGCAGCCTCCGCCCCCTCGAACGCGGCGCGTGCCTCCGCCATCGTGCCGAGATCGGCAGGGACGGCGTGCCCCTGCCCGCCCGCCGCGGCGATGGCCGCCAAGGTCTCGTCCATCGCTGAGCGGCCCGCGCAGAGAACCTCTGCCCCGGCGGCGGCGAGGTCCACGGCGACAGCCTGCCCGATGCCAGTGTTGGCGCCCGTGACGAAGGCGCGCCGCCCCGCCAGCGCGCTCACGCGGGGTCCGGCGCGAAGTCGGCGCGGCGCGGCGCGAACACGTCGAGGAGCGTGCCCGCCTCGACGGCGGTGCAGCCGTGCACCGCGCCGCCCGGGATCACCACCGCGTCGCCCGGCCCGAGGCGGCGGGTCTCGCCCGCGATCTCGTAGTCGAACCGGCCCGAGGCCACGAAGCTCGACTGGAGGTGCGGGTGGTGGTGCAGTGCGCCCACGGCGCCCTGCTCGAAGCGGAACTCCACCACCATCATGCCGGGGTCGTCGGCCAGCACCCGGCGCCGCACGCCCTCGCCCGCCTCGACCCAGTCGCTCGAATTCCCCATCACACGCTCCTCCGGGCGCCCCGCGCCGCTCATATCTCCGCCCGCCCGCGCTTCCAGCCGCCTTGCAGGAGGCGCAGGTGGAACGGTGCCAGCTTCACCAGTTCCTCGGCCAGCACCAGCGAGAAGATCCAAGGCGCGGGCATCTCGAGCCACAGCACCATGACGGCGGTGGCGGGCACGCGGAACAGCCATTGCGACCAGACGAAGATGTGCATCACCCACACCGTCTCGCCGCCCGCCCGCAGGGTGTGGCCGCACATGGCGTTGGACCCCTTCGGGAAGGGCAGGAGCAGGAGGACCGGCAGGAAGGCCAGCAGGGTCGCGCGGGTCTCGCGCTCCAGGTCGTCGTAGAGCCGGTCCGACACGAGGCAGACCGCGAGGTAGATGAGCGCCACTAGGGCGGCGGCGGCGAAGGCCGCGCGCCAGGCGCCCAGGAGGAATCGGTCGAGCAGCGGCCCGGGCGCGTCGCGGCCCAGGAGCTGCGCCACGAGGATGCCCACGGCCTGCGCCCAGCTCATGCCCAGCGTGCCGGCCACGTGGACCCATGGCAGGATCAGCGTGAGCGCCGCGAACTCGTGGATCGGCAGGCGCGCGTAGATCAGCGTGCAGACGCTGGCCGCGGTGGTGGCACTGACGAAGGTGGCGGCGATGGGCAGCGAGAAGGCGAGGTGCCGGCGCAACGCAGCGGCGAGCGAGCCGCGCGACCAGCCGGGCACGTCGCGGAACCACCGCGTCGCATCATTGAAGCGCCACGCCAGGAACGCCGCCCGCAGGAGCGATCCCGTGGCGGTGCCCACGGCGGCGCCGGTCACGCCCAGTTCGGGCATGCCGGCGAGGCCGTGGATGAAGACGACGCTCACGCCGACGTTGACGGGGATCGCCAGCAGGTAGCTCGCGAACGGCACCTTCGTGCGCCCGCATCCGTTGAAGTAGCCCGAGAAGCACTCCGCCACCGCCTCCGCGAAGGCGGCCACCGCGAAGACCATCAGGTAGCGGTGCGCCTCGGCGGCGATGGCGGGCGACGGGGCGGCGGCGAGCAGCACCGCGCCGCCGAACAGCGCGATGGCGAGGATGCCGAGCGTGACCGTGGCGAGGTTCACGACGCCGGCGCAGCCCATCGCGGTCTTAAGCGCCAGCGGCTCGCCCGAGCCGAAGGCCTGCGCGGCGCGGATCTGCGCGGCGTTCGAGAAGGCGACCACCACGCCCATCAGCAGCCCGCCGATCGCGGCGGCGAGGCCCATGGCGGCGAGCGCCGTCTCGCCCAGGGGGGCGACCAGCAGAGCGTCCACGACAACGACGCCGTGGAGCATCACGGCCTTCGTGGTCAGCGGCCAGGCGAGGCGGAACACCGTGCCCACCGAAGGGGGCGCGAGGAATGTGGCGTCGGTCACGGGCGGCCGGCCCCCGCCGGCGGCAGCGTCAGTCGACGTCGTCGAAGTAGTTGCCGTTGCGCTCCTGGATGGCCTCGATGGTCGCATCGAGCCGCGCGAGGTGCTCCATGCCCGCGGCCACCGCCGCCTCGGCGTCGCCCGCCGCGACGGCCGCGGCCATCGCCTCGTGGTCGCGCACGAGCTGGGGCATCCGGTCCTCCTTGGAGAGGCCGAGCATGCACAGCCGGTCCACCTTGGCCTTCTCCTCGCGGATCACGTCGAAGGCGAAGGGCACGCCGGCGATCTCGCAGAGGGCACGGTGGAAGGCGTAGTCCAGATCGCCGAAGGCACCGTGGTCGTTGGCGCGCAGCACCGCATGCTGCTGCGCCAGCTCCGCCTGCAGGCGCAGGTTGCCCGCCTCGTCGCAGCGGGCCGCGGCGCGGCGCAGCACCTCGGACTCCACTGCGGCGCGCACGAAGCGCGCGCGCTCGATGGCGGCCATCGAGAAGCGCTTCACCTCGGTGGCCTTCTGGGGCCGGATCTGCAGCAGGTCCATGGAGGCCAGCCGCCCGAAGGCGTCGCGCACCGGCTGGCGCGAGACCCCGAAGCGCTCCGCGATCTCGGCCTCCGAGATGCGGGTGCCCGGCAGGAGGCGCAGCGAGGCGATCTCCTCGTAGAGATGCTCGGCGATCACGTCGACGCTGGTGCGGCGGTCCCCGATGTTCGTGGCATGCAGCATTCCGTGTCCCTCCCGGTCGGTTCGGCTCCGCAGCCCAAAGGCCCGCCCGCCCCGCGCCGGGGGCGAGAGTTAGCATCGGAAACCCAATTCTGCAATTGCGTTCATGTATTATCGCAGGGTGCGAACCACCCCGCACGGCGCTGGTTCCGCCTCGGATCCGCGGTTTCGGCGCCGCGACGGGACGCGTCAGGGCTCTCCGGCCCCGTTCC
>NZ_CP083544.1 GCF_025144335.1 Jannaschia sp. W003 | reverse complement strand
CGGCATCGGCATCGTGCTGCAGGGGGCCATCGACACGTTCAACTGGCCCGAGGCTGCGACCGTGCTCCTTGCGATCCTGGCGCTGGTGATCCTGGGCGAGGTCGTCTCCGCCTTCCTGCGGCGCCGCATCCTTTGAGCGCGGCGGCGGCGGCGGCGTTCTCGGACTACCTGCGGATCCGCCACCGCCTGCCCGCCGCGCGCTCCGGCACGGCGCCGCCCCGGCACGCGCCGACGCTGGAGCGGCTCGCCGCGCCGTTCGATGCGGTGCTGCTCGACGCCTACGGCGTGCTGAACGTGGGCGAGACCCCGATCCCCGGCGCGGCGGAGCGGATCGCCGCGCTGCGGGCGGCGGGCAAGGCGGTGATGGTCGTCTCGAACTCCGCGGGCTACCCGAAGCGGCTGATGATGGAACGCCTCCGCCGCCTCGGCTTCGACTTCGCGCCCGCGGAGGTGACCACCAGCCGCGAGGCGCTGCTGCTTTGGCTCGCGGGTGGGCGGGCGGACCGTCGGTGGGGGTTGATGCTGCCCGACACCCACGGCGCGGAGGAGTTCAGGGGCGCACAGGTCACCTTCCTCGGCGACGACCCCGAAGCCTTCGACGCGGCCGAGGACTTCCTGCTCGTCGGCTCGTACGGCTGGACCGAGGGGCGCCAGCGCCTGCTGGAGGAGGCCCTCCTCGCGCGGCCCCGCCCGGTGGTGGTCGGCAATCCCGACATCGTCGCCCCGCGCGAGGGCGGCCTGTCGTGCGAGCCCGGCCACTTCGCCCACCGTCTCGCGGACCGCACGGGGATCGAGCCGGTGTTCCTCGGCAAGCCCTTCAGCGACATCTACGACCTTGCGCTCTCGCGCCTGCCCGCCGGGATCGCGCCGGACCGGGTGCTCATGGTCGGCGACACGCTCCACACCGACGTCCTCGGCGGGCGGCACATGGGGTTCGCCACGGCCCTGGTTACCGGGTTCGGCTCGCTCGCCGGGCTGGACGTCGACGACGCCATCGCGCGCTCCGGGATCGTGCCCGACATCGTGGTGGATCGAATTTGATTGGCACATCGTTGGCCACCGCCACCCCGCGGCCGGGCCATGTCGCCGTCAATCTGGCCCTGGAGGTTGCCCCGCATCTGCGTCCGCTTTCGCGCGGTATTGGCGAGGCCCAGAAACCGCTCGGCCGTCTCAATGTCGACTTCGGGCGCCGCACGCCGGGCGTCCACAATCCCGCCCGTACTTGCTCCGCACCTTACGGTGGCGCCTAACCGTGGGTCACTCGCCAGCCTTCAGTTGCGCGGCCTCGAACTGAAGGCGCAGCGCGACGAAGCGGGTGGAGAGGTGGTCGTGCATCGCCTGCCTGGCCAGTTCGGGCTCGCGTGCGGCGATGGCGGCAATCAGGGTCTCGTGCTCGTTGCGGGTCACGGCGATCGAGGCCTGGTTGCGGGCCTGCGCGCGGACGGCCACCCAGTCCGGATTGGACCGGATGCTGTCGAGCAGAGCGAAGGCGGTCAGAAGCGGACGGTTGCGGGCACAGGCGGCGATCAGCCGGTGCAGGGCCCCGTCCCACAGCTCGATCCCCTGCGGGTCGGTGGCCTCGACCTGGCGCCGCGCGAGGCCGCGCAACCGCTCCACCTCCTCGGCCGTCATGCGCTCGGCGCACAGCGCGGCGAGCGTGGGCTCGATGCACAGCCGCGCCTCCATCACCTGCAGAGGGTCGGTCTCGCCGGCGATGCGCGCGGCGAGGTCGCCCGTGGGGTCCGAAGGCTGGCCGGCGAAGGTGCCCGAGCCCTGACGGCGCCAGACCAGCCCCTCGATCTCCAGCGCGTCGAGCGCCTGGCGCACCACGCGGCGGGTGGTGCCGAAGCGCTCCGCAAGGCTCCGCTCGGTGGGCAGCCGCCCGCCCTCGCCCAGCTCGCCCGAGGCGATCAGCGCCAAGAGGCGCGTGCGGATCGCCGCATCCGTCACGGCACCGCCCTCGACCGGCTCGCTCGTCCTTCGGCGGCGCGCCGTGCCTCCTCCTCGGCGATGGCCCGGTCGAGCGGCGCGCGGTCGGGCGCGCCCGAGAAGCGCTCCGCAGTGGCCATCGCGACGGCGAAGTGGACGTAGCGCTCCTGCGCCACGTCCCAGAGGCGCTCGAGCTCGCCCAAGGGATCGGCGTCGTCGTCGGCACGGATGTCGAGCCACGGATGCGCCTCGCCGCGGTGGACCACCACGGCAGCCGACTGGCGCCCGCGCCGGTCGCCCCCCCGCCGCGTCGCCGGCGCGCATCGCTGCGAGCAGCCGCTCGGGCATCGGCGCGCGGCTGGCCGCGTAGGCCTTGGAGACGGCCGCGATGACCTCGGGGCCGGCGAGCATGTTGCCCGCGACGGAATGGCCCTCGCGAATCAGGTGCCCGCACCACGCCACACAGTCCTCCCCGGTGAAGGCCGCGAAGCGGCCGTGCCCGTCGAGCACATGCGCTTGACGGTGCGCGCGGCCCTCATCGCGGCGGGCCAGATCGGCCAGCACCGCCGATGCCGCCTCGCCCGCCTCCAGCCGCACGCGTCCCTCTGTGCCCCAGAGCGGATTGCAGAAGGCCTGGGACGCGACTGCCGTGCGGGCGCCGAGGTAGGGCACGACCGCCCCGCAGGCGAAGAAGCGCGAGGCGACCGCCAAGCCGATCTCGCCACCCTCGCCGCGTGCGATCAACGAGTAGGTCATCGGCCCACCGCGTAGGCCTGCATCAGGCGCGGCGTGGCGGCGGCGCGCATCGTCCCGTCGGTCTCGCGAAGGGCGGCCGTCAGGCGCCCGACGGTCCAGGGCTCGGCCACGTGCACGATGTGCCCCCGCCCCCGGAGATCCTCGATCACCGCCTCGCCGACGTTCGGCTCGATCATCATCTCGCCGGGCTTCGCCTCGCGCGGGAAGAAGCTGCCCTGGAAGTGCATGGAGTGGAACAGGGGGGCGTCCATGCATTCCTGCATCCCCATGCTGCCGTGTACGAAGCGCAGGAACCAGACCAGCTGCCACTGGTCCTGCTGATCGCCGCCGGGCGTTCCGAACACGAGGCGCCGGCCATCCGCGTGCTCGGCCAGCGAGGGCGTGAGCGTGGTGCGCGGGCGCCGGCCGGGGGCGAGCGAGGTCGGCAGCCCCTCCTCCAGCCAGAACATCTGCGCGCGCGAGTTGAGGGGGAAGCCGAGGCCGGGGATCACCGGGTTCGACTGGAGCCAGCCGCCCGAGGGCGTGGCCGAGACCATGTTGCCCACGGCGTCGATCACGTCGAGGTGGACGGTGTCGCCGCGCCGCTCCGTCAGGTGCGCCATGGTGGGTTCCTGCGGGGCGGCGTCCCTGACCCCGAAGTCGCGCGCGGCGCGTGCCACATAGGCGTCGGCAAGGTGCTCGAAGCCGGGGACCCGGCCGGGGCGCTGCTCGTGGCTCGCCTCGGGCCCGATCAGGGCGGCGCGCTCGGCGGCGTAGGCGTCGGACAGGAGGTACCCCATCGGGATCTCGCTATGGGCCGGGTCGCCGTAGTAGGCCTCGCGGTCGGCATAGGCGAGCTTCATCGCCTCGAGCACGGTGTGGGCGAAGTCGGCGCTCAGCGGGTCCATCACGGCGATGTCGGTATGCGCGAGGATCGCCAGCGCCTGGAGCAGCACCGGCCCCTGCCCCCACGGGCCGGTCTTGTGGACGCGCCAGCCGTGGTACTCGAGGCTCAGGGTCTCCTCGTAGGTGGCCTCCCAGCCGGCCATGTCCTCCTTCGTGAGCACCGCGCGGTGCTTCGAGCCGGACACGTCATGCACCTCGGCCTCCTCCAGGAACGCCGCCACGGCGTCGGCCACGAAGCCCTCGCGCCAGGCCGCGCGGGCCGCGTCGATCTGGGCGGCGCGGTCCCCGCCTGCCGCTTCTCCAATCTCGACCAGTCGCTCGTAGGTGCGGGCGAGGTCCGGGTTCCGGAACAGCGCGTTCGGCGCGGGCGCCTTGCCGCCCGGCGTCCAGACCTCGGCCGAGGTCGGCCATTCCCGCGCGAAGTAGTCGGCCAGGCCCTGAATGGTGTTCGCCACGCGCGGCAGCACCGGGTGGCCGTCGCGGGCGTAGCCGATCGCGGGGACCATCGCCTCGCGCAAGGTGATGGTCCCATGGTCGCGCAACATCAGCATCCAGCCATCGAAGGCGCCGGGGATCACCGTGGCGAGCAGCCCCGAGCCGGGGATGAGCGTCAGTCCTTGCGCACGGTAGTGCTCGATCGTGGCGCCCGCCGGGGCGGGGCCTTGCGCGCAGAGCACCTGCGGCGCCTCGCCGGCGCGGGCGAAGATCGCCGGCATGTCGCCCGCGGGCCCGTTCAGGTGCGGCTCGACCACCTGCAGCACCAACCCCGCCGCCACCGCGGCGTCGAAGGCGTTGCCGCCCCGCTCCAGCACGCCCATGCCGGCCGCCGAGGCGATCCAGTGGGTGGTGGCGACCATGCCGAAGGTGCCGCGGATCTCGGGGCGGGTGGTGAACGTCATGCGTCTTACCTTTCGCGCGGGTCGAGCGCGTCGCGCAGCCCGTCACCCAGCAGGTTGAAGCCCAGCACCACGAGGAAGATCGAGATGCCCGGATAGAGCGCCATCCAGGGCGCCTGGTGGAGGAAGTTCTTGGCTGTGTTCAGCATCGAGCCCCAGGACGGCTCGGGCGGCTGCTGGCCGAGGCCGAGGAACGACAGCGACGCCTCGGCGATGATCGCGGTGGCGACCGTGAGCGTGGCCTGCACAAGGATCGGCGCGGCGACGTTGGGCAGGATGTAGCGGGCGAGGACCAGCCGGGTCGGCAGGCCGATGGCGCGGGCCGACTCCACGTAGTCCTCGACCGCGACGTTGATGACCTGCCCGCGCGTGAGGCGGATGAAGATCGGCGTGGCCGAGATGCCGATGGCGATCATCGCGTTGGTCAGCGACGGCCCGAGGAAGGCGGCCAGCGCGATCGCAAGGATCAGGAACGGGACGGCCAGCAGCGCCTCGGTGCAGCGCGAGATCACCGCGTCGATCCAGCCGCGGAAGTAGCCCGCGAGGATGCCGAGCGGCACGCCCACCAGCACCGCGATGCCCACCGACACCACGCCCGCCAGCAGCGAGGCCTGCGCGCCCCAGACCATGCGGGCTAGCACGTCGCGGCCGATCTCGTCGGTGCCGAAGGGATGGGCGGCCGAAGGCGCCTTGCGCACCGCCGACCAGTCGGTCGCCTCGGGCGCGGGGATCGGCAGCAGCGGGGCCAGCACGGCGACGAGCACGAAGAAGACGACCAGCACGCCGCCGACCATGGCCGAGCGGTGGCGGCGGAACTTCTTCCAGACTCGGTTCTCGGGCTTCGGCATCGGGTCCGAGAACGGGCCGCCCTGGGGATCGGTGGAGGCGACCATCTCAACCCTCCCTCAAGCGCGGGTTCAGCAGCACGTAGGCCACGTCCGCCAGCAGGTTCATGACGATGAAGCCCACGGCCGTAACCAGCACGATGCCCTGCACCACGGCGTAGTCGCGATTGAACACCGCATCGACCACCAGCTTGCCGAAGCCGGGAATGGTGAAGATCTGCTCGGTCAGCACGGCCCCGGCGATCAGCTCGCCGAAGAGGAGGGCCGCCAGCGTCACGATCGGGGTCAGTGCGTTGCGGAAGGCATGACGCAGGATGACCTTGCGCTCGCTCAGGCCCTTGGCGCGGGCGGTGCGCACGTAATCCTGCGTCAGCACCCCAAGCATGGCCGAGCGGGTGTGGCGCATCAGCGTCGCGGCCAGCGCGGTGCCCAGCACGAAGGCGGGCATCACCATGGTCTTCATCGAAAGCCAGAAGTCCTCGCCCGGCGGCACGTAGCCGGAGGCCGGCAGCAGGCGCCATTTTACCGAGACCAGCAGGATCAGCATGATCCCCAGCCAGAAGTTCGGGATCGACAGGCCCGACAGCGCCACCACGTTCGCCACCCAGTCGGTGAGCGTGCCCTTGCGGTAGGCCGACACGATGCCGGCGGGGATGCCGATGGCGACCGCGAAGACCAGCGACATGACCGCGAGCTGGATCGTCACGGGCAGCTTCTCGGCGATCAGCTCGGTCACGGGCTGGTTGGTACGGAACGACATGCCCAGATCGCCCCGCAGCGCGTTCCCGACCCATGTGAGGTACTGCACCGGGATCGGATCGTTCAGCCGGTACTTCTCGCGCAGCGCCTCGAGCACCTGAGGGTCGCGCTCCTCGCCCGCCAGCACCAGAAGGGGGTCGCCCGGAAGAAGCTTCTGCAACGCGAACACGAACACCGAGATCAGCAGGATCGTCGGGATCGCGATGAGCAAGCGGCGCAGGATGAAGGCGAGCATGGGCACTCTCCGGGATCTGGCCCGCCCCCGTCGCGGGGGCGGGCCGGGAACGTCACTCGGACTTGGTCACGCCCTCAAGGCGGATCATGCCGTCGGGATAGGGCACGAACCCCTCGATCGCGTTGTCCAGCGCCCAGATCCAGGTCTCGTGGTAGAGGTACACCAGCGGCGCCTCGTCGATCAGGACTGCACGAGCCTCGTCATACTTCGCCTTGCGCTCGGCCGTGTCCGAGCTCTCGCGCGCCGCGTTCAGCGCCGCGTCCACCTCCGGGTTGGAGAAGCCGCTGTCGTTGATGCCGCCCCCCGTGGTCACGAACTGGTGGATGTTGCCGTCCGGGTCCACGCGGCCCGACCAGCCGATCTGGCTGGCCTGGTAGTCGCCGGCCGTCTGGTCGGAGAGCAGGGTGGCGAACTCCTTCGAGACGATCTCGATGCGAATGCCCGCCTCGGCGGCCATGGACTGCACCACCTGCATCAGTTGCAGCGGCACGGTGGTGTTCGGCACCTGCACCACGAGGTCGATGCCATCGGGGTAGCCCGCCTCGGCCAGCAATGCCTTGGCCTTCTCCACGTCGCGCGCCTCGACCGGGAAGCGCTCGTCGTACCACGGCGAGTTGGACGGGAACGGCTGGTTGCCCGCCGCGAAGGAGCCCTCGAACACGACCTGGTTCAACGCCTCGCGATCGATCGCGTAGCTCAGCGCCTGACGAAGGCGCTTGTCCTGCCCCCAGGGGTTGTCGGCCTTGTCGCCGTTGCCGACGTTGAAGGTGATGCCCTGGTAGCCCAGCGACACCGCACTCTCGATCTCGATGCCGCCGTCGGCCTCGACCTGCGGGATGTCGGTGGCCGCGAGCCGCTCGAGGATGTCGATGTCGCCCGACTGGAGGTTGGCCAGACGCACCGTGGTGTCGGGGATCGGCAGGAACGTCACCGTGTCGAAGTTGATCGCGTCCGCGTTCCAGTAGTCCGCGAACCGCTCGAGCACGATACGGTCCTGGGCGATCCGCTCCTTGAACTGGAAGGGGCCCGAGCAGACCGGGTTCGCGCCGAAGTCGGCACCCGCCTCGGCCGCTGCCGCAGGCGACACCATCATGCCCGCACGGTCGGCGAGCTGTGCCATCACGGTCGCGTCGGGCTGGACGAGATTGAGCCGGATCGAGAGCGGCCCGGTCACCTCGGTCGAGGCGATCGAGGCAAGCTCGGACTTTCGGCGGCTCTCCTCGAGGGTCTGCGAGCGCTCGATGTTGGCAGCCACGGCCTCGGCATCGAAGGGCGTGCCGTCGTGGAACACTACGCCGTCGCGAAGCTCCATGTCGATGGCGGTGCCGTCCTCGGACACCGTCCAGGACGTGGCGAGCTGGGGGATGATCTCCAGCTCTGGAGTGATGTCCACCAGCTTGTCGCAAAGCGAAGTGTAGACGATCCGGCCGACGAAGGTGCGCGACTGGTCGGGGTCGAGCACGTCCGCGTCCGATTGCAGCGCGATGCGCAGGTCCTGGGCGTAGGCGGGCGCGGCAAGCGCCATCGCCAGCGCGGTGGTCAGCGTCAGGTGTTTCATGGTCTCTCCTCCTCGTTGGTTTCCTGTGCGGGCACGACGCGCGCGCCCCCGGCTGCCCGGCGCCACAGCGCCAACCGCGCTTCTGCGGCGGGACCGCGGGTGCGGACGGAAGCCGCGCGGGGCGCGTCCTCGATCTCGCGCCAGAAGTGGCAGGCGACGGCGTGGCCCTCCGCTTCCTCCAGCACGGGCACGTCGGTGCTGCATCGATCCCGCGCGTGGGGGCAGCGCGGGTGGAAGGGGCAGCCGGACGGCGGCGCCGATGGCGAGGGCATCTCGCCCTCCACGTGGCTGCGCTTCGCGCCGCCCGGCGCGTCGAGATCGGGCACCGCGTCGAGCAGCACCCGGGTGTAGGGATGACGCGGCCACGCGAACAGGTCGGTGGTCGCCGCCTGCTCCACGATCCGGCCCAGGTACATCACCGCCACCCGGTCGCTCATGTGCCGGATCACGGCGAGGTCGTGAGCGATCAGGATCAGCGTGAGGCCGAGGTCGCGGCGCAGGTCGTCGAGCAGGTTGATGACCTGCGCCTGGACACTCACGTCGAGGGCCGAGACCGGCTCGTCGCCGATCACCACGCGGGGGCCGGAGGCAAGGGCGCGGGCGATGCCGATGCGCTGGCGTTGCCCGCCCGAGAACTCGTGTGGGTAGCGATCGCCGTGCTCGGGGCGCAGCCCGACCTTCTCCAGCAGGGCCGCCACCTTCGCGCGCCGCTCGCGGGCCGGCAGTTCCGGCGCGTGGACCTCGAGCGGCTCGCCCACCAGTCGCCCCACCGTGAGACGCGGGTTGAGCGAGGAGAACGGATCCTGAAAGATGAACTGGACGTCGCGGCGCAAAGCGGCGAGGTCGGTCCCCTGCCCCGTCACCTCGACGCCATCGAAGCGCACCGTGCCTTCGGTCGGCTCGATCAGGCGCATCAGGAGCCGTGCGAGTGTCGACTTTCCGCAACCCGACTCGCCGACGATGGCGAAGGTCTCGCCCGCCTCGACGGCGAGTGAGACGCCGTCGACCGCCTTCACGGTGCCGCGCTCGGCGAACAGCCCGCCGCCGATGCGGAAATGCTTGCGCAGATCGCGAGCCTCCAGGATCACGATGCCACCCGCAGGGTCGTCTCGAGGGGGGCGAAGTGGCAGGCCGCCGCGTGGTCGTCGCCAAGTTCGCGCAAAGGGGGCCGCTCGGCGCAGACCGGTGCCGCGAAGGCGCAGCGCGAGCGGAAGCGACAGCCCTCGGGCATCGCATCGAGCGAGGGCACCGATCCGGGGATCGTGCTCAGCCGTCCGCCCGCGCCGCCCAGCCTGGGCACCGACTCGATCAGCCCGATCGTGTAGGGATGCTGTGGGTCTTCCAGCACCTTGGCCACGGGGCCGCGCTCCACCACCTGACCGCCGTACATCACCGCCACGCTGTCGGCGATCTCCGCCACCACGCCGAGGTCGTGTGTGATGAGCACCGTTCCGGTGCCCGTCTCGCGCTGGAGATCGCGGATCAGGTCCAGGATCTGCGCCTGGATCGTCACGTCGAGCGCCGTAGTCGGCTCGTCGGCGATCAGCACCTTTGGGTCGTTCGCCAGCGCCATGGCGATCATCACGCGCTGGCGCTGACCACCTGATAATTGGTGCGGGAACTGGCGCGCCTTCTCCGCGGGCGAGGGCAGGCCGACACGGCGCAGCATGGCCACCGCGGCCTCGTGCGCTTCGGCCTTCGAGCCCCCCCGGTGGCGGCGCACCGCCTCGGCGATCTGATCGCCCACCCGGAAGACCGGATTGAGCGAGGTCATCGGCTCTTGGAAGATCATCGCCATCGCGCCGCCACGCAGGTCCGACGGAAGGCGATCGTGGCGCAGGTCGAAGTCACGCCCATCGAAGTGCATGACGCCGCTGGAAATTTCCGCTGCCCCTTCGGGCAGAAGGCCCATCAGGGCCATCGCCGTGACGCTCTTGCCGCAGCCCGACTCGCCGACGATGCAGAGCACCTCGCCCGCGCGGACCTCCAGGTCCACCGCCTCCAGCACGTCGCAGGGCTGCCCCCGAAAACGAAGGCTGAAGTCGCGGACGGACAGAAGGGCCTCGTTCTGCGCGGATGGGGGCAGGGTACCGTCTCCTCGGTGGGACCAATTCGAGATTGGTTCGATCCGAGACGCTCTGTCAACGATCCAATTCAGAAGCCGTCATTGCGTTCGCGCGGTGTCCCCGCGGTGAACCCGCTCGCGCGCCCCTGCCCCACGAGATTCGCCGAGAGCCTGGCCTGCCGGCACACCACCGGCGGCATCGACGTCCTCCTGCTGGGCTTTCCGTACCGGCGTGACGTTCTCCGGCGGAAGAGCTTTAGCAGGATGCGACGAGCATGCGCAGGGTGTCTCGAGGAGGCTAGATCTCGTCCGCCGGCCAGCGACCTCGAAACCGAACCTTACACCGCCAGCGTGTTGAGGTTCACGATGGGCAGGAGGATCGACAGCACCAGGAGCATCACGATGCCGCCCATCAGCAGGAGCACTGCAGGCTCCACGAGGGCCACGAAGGCCGAGACCATCGCGTCGAGGTCGCGCGCGCCGTCGGCAGCGGCGCGTGCCAGCGCCGGGCCGAGCGTGCCGGCGCCCTCGCCCGAGGCGACCATGGCCAGCAGCATCGGCGGGAAGATCGCGGCCTCGGCCATCGCGGTGGACAGCGCGGCGCCCTCGCGCACGCGCACCGCCACGGTTCCGGCGCGCGCGCGCAGGTGGCGGTTGGGCACGGTGTCCGCGGCGGCCGGCAGCGCCTCGGCCAGGGGCACGCCGCTGAGCGTCAGCGTGGCGAGGGTGCCCGCGAACTGCGCCGCGGCGATGCGCAGCGAGAAGGCCCGGAACGGCGGCACCGTGGCGAGCAGGCGATCGGCGCGCAGCCGCACCGCGGGGCGCGAGAGCAGCCAGGCGCCGGCCGCCCCCGCCGCGAGGAGGCCCGCGAGCAACGCGAGGCCGTGGCGGACCAGTCCGTCGCTCAGGCCGATCAGCACGCGCGTCAGCAGCGGCAGCTCGGCGCCGCGCGCGGTGAAGACCTTCAC
Organism: Jannaschia sp. W003; assembly: GCF_025144335.1. NCBI lineage: Bacteria > Pseudomonadati > Pseudomonadota > Alphaproteobacteria > Rhodobacterales > Roseobacteraceae > Jannaschia > Jannaschia sp. W003. Next base: position 21,610 of record NZ_CP083544.1, on the reverse strand, counting down.
GATGTCGGGCACGAGGAAGGTCAGAAGCCCGACCACGAGCGCCAGCGACACCACCGCGAGGAGGGACGGATAGAGCAGCGCCAGCTGCACCGTCTGGCGGTTGCGCGCGCGCGTCTCCACGAAGCCGGCAAGGTGCTCCAGGACGGGGCCGAGGCGGCCCGCTGTCTCGCCGGCGCGCACGGAAGCGCGGAAGAAGCGTCCGAAGACGCGAGGGTAGTCGCCCAAGGCGGCGTGGAGGCTGCGTCCATCGAGCACCGCAGCGCGCAGGTTCAGCAGCATCGGCGCCGCCTTCGGCCCCGCGCCCTGCGCCACGATGCGCAGCGCCTCCTCGACGGGCACCCCGGCGCCGATCAGCGTCGAGAGCTGGCGCGTCACGAGGGCCAGCGCACGGGTGCCGAGGCGAGGGCCGCCGGCGCGGGGCGGGGTTCCCTCGCCGTCCGCCGCCGCGGCGGCTCGTCCGCGCTGCACGGTCGGCTCCACCGTGAGCGGCAGGAGCTGGCGCGCGCGCAGGTCGCGGCGCGCGGCGGCGGCGCTCTGGGCCTCGATCACGCCCTTGGCGGTGCGGCCGCGCGGGTCCACGGCGCGGTAGAGGAACGCGGCCACGGATCAGCCGGCGGGCACGGGCACGGCAGCATCGCCGGCGGCCACCTCCTGCACCACGCGGGCCACCTCCTCGACGGTGGTGAGACCCGCGCGCAGCTTGTCGGCGCCATCGGCCAGGATGCCCGGGCCGCGCCGCCGCGCCGCCTCGGCGAGCGCGGCCTCGGAGGCGCCCTCGTGGACCATGCGCTCCAAGGCGCCGTCGAACTCCACCACCTCGTAGAGCGGCAGGCGCCCGCGATAGCCGGTGCCGTGGCAAGCGTCGCAGCCAGTGCCGCGCATCACGGTGGTGCCCGGGGCGAGGTGCCCGCCCAGCGGCGCGGCCTCGGCTGCGGTGACGGTGCGCGGCGCAGCGCAGTCGGGGCACACGCGGCGCACCAGCCGCTGCGCCACGAGGCCGCGCAGCATCGGCGCGAGCAGGAACCGCTCCACGCCCATGTCCGCGAGCCGCGAGGTCGCCCCGAGCGCGGTGTTGGTGTGGAGCGTGGAGAGCACGAGATGGCCGGTCATGGCGCTCTCGACGGCGATCTGCGCGGTCTCGCGGTCGCGGATCTCACCGATCATGATCACGTCCGGGTCCTGGCGCAGGATGGCGCGCAGGCCCCGTGCGAAGGACAGGTCGGCCTTGGCGTTCACCTGCATCTGGCCGATGCCGTCAATCGAGTACTCGATCGGATCCTCGATGGTCATGATGTTGCGTGAGCGGTCGTTCAGCAGATCGAGCGCCGCGTAGAGCGAGGTGGTCTTGCCCGAGCCGGTGGGGCCGGTCACGAGTACCAGCCCGTCGGGCCGCGCGAGCATCCGCTCGAAGGCGGCGCGGTCGCGCTCCGACAGGCCGAGGTGCGGCAGGCCGAGGCGGGTCTGGCCGCGGTCCAGGAGGCGCATCACCACGCGTTCGGCGTATTGCGAGGGAATGGTCGAGACGCGCACGTCCAGCTCGTAGCCGCCCACACGCAGGCTGACGCGGCCGTCCTGGGGCAGCCGCTTCTCGGCGATGTCGAGGCGGCCCATGACCTTGATGCGACTGATCAGCAGCCCGGCGAGGGCGCGCTTGGGCTCGATCACCTCGCGCAGGACGCCGTCGATGCGGAAGCGCACCACGAGACGGCGCTCCTCGGTCTCGATGTGCACGTCCGAGGCGCCCTCCTTCACGGCCTCGAGCAGGATCGCGTTGATCAGGCGCACCACCGGCGCGTCGTCCTTGGTGTCGAGCAGGTCGTCCACGGCGGCGGCGCTGTCGGCGAGCGCGGCGAGGTCGCCCGCCTCGTCCTCGCCGCCGCCGCCCGCCGCCTCGGCGGCCTCGGTGGCGCTGTCGCGATAGAGCCGGCCAAGCTCGCCCTCGAAGCCGGCGGCGTCGACGGCCTCGAAGCGCACCAGCGCCCCGGCGGCGCGCTGCGCCTCGACCAGCGCTTCGACGGGTGCGCCCTCGCGGTGGCGACACACGGGGGCGCCGTCCTCGGCGCTGGCCACCACCACGCCGTGGGCGCGCGCGAAGGCGTAAGGGAGGCGCGGCACGGTCACCGGGCGTCCTCCAGCAGGATGCGGGCCGAGACGGTGCCCGGCTCGATGCGGCGGTCGATCTCCACCGCGGCGAGACGCGCGCCAGCCTCGCCTTCCAGCGCCGCGAGCCATTCGAGCAACGCCTCGAACGGTACGGCATCGACCGTAAGGCGCAGGCGCTCGCCCTCGGGCTCGATGCGCCGCAGGGGCAGCGCGAAGCCCTCGGCGCTCGCGGTCACGCGCACCGGGAGAGGGCGGGGGTCGGCGGCGGCTGTCGGCACGGGGAGCGCGTCGGTGCCCGAGGCCGCCAGTGCCACAGCACGGTATCCGGCGATCTGGCGCAGGGCATCGGCGCGCGCCTCGGCGAGGGGCACCCAGGCGAGCCACCATCCCGCCAGGAGCGCGGCGGCGGGCAGCACGCCCAGCACCAGGACCCGCTCGCGCGGGTTTAGGCGGGCGAGCGCGCTCACCGGCGCACCGTCAGCAACGCCTCGGCGCCGCCCTCGCCCGCGGTGGCGGCGCCGGCGGCCACGTCGAGTCCGGCCGCACCCAGCGCACCCTCGGCGGCCTGAAGCGCCTCCAGCCCGCCGGCCAGCGTGGCGAGCTGCAGCGCGCCGCCCTCGGCGCTCCAACTCAGGGTGCGGAACGTCACGGGCGGGGCGCCGGCGAGCAGCGCCTCCGATGTGTTGGCGAGGAGGGGCAGGAAGTCGCTGCCCGCGGGGACCTCGGGTGGCGGGCGCAGCGCGGCCAGCGCGCGGGTCGGGTCATCGGCGGGGATCGCCGCATCGGGCAGCACCGCTGCGAGCGCGGCCTCGGCCTCCGAGCGCTCGGCAGTCGCGATGCGCCCGAGGGACCAGACGTCGGCGGCCAGCAGCGCGAGGTGCAGCGCCAGCCCCACGCCTGTCACGGCGGCGGCGGCGCGCAAGGGGGGCGCCCAGCCCGAGCCGCGCGGCGCGAAGAGACCCTGCCGCAGGTCGAAGGCCATGTCGCGCGCGGCGGGCGGGGGCGGTGCGGCCGAGAGGTCGCGCGCCTCGATGCCCGCCGGCAGTGCGGCGCCGAGGCTGGTCACGGCCGGCGCGCCGGCCCGGCGCCAGAGCATCGGCAGCGCCTCGGCGGTGGCCGCGAAGCCGGTGCCGTCGGACACGCGCACCACTGCGCGCGAGCCCTCGCGCCACACGGCCCAGGCCGGCGCGCCGTCCACGCCGGAGGGCGGCGCCGGGATCGCGAGCGTCTCGGGGATCACTGGGCCGCCTGCTGCGGCGGCGGCGTCCATCGCGGGGCGGGCCAGCACGGCGGCGAGCACCGCGCCGTCGCCGAGCGGGTAATGCGCCACGTGGACCTCGCGAAGGGGCGCGGCGATGCGCTCCTCCACGGCGAACGGCAGCGCTTGGGCAATGCGCCGCGCGCCGCGCACGGGCAACTCGGCGCGCAAGAGCGTTACGGTCTCGGCGGGCAGCACAAGCGCGCCCCGGCGGCGGTGGGCGGCCTCGATCCGGCGCACCAGGGCGGGCGCGGTCTCGGGCGGGGCGGCAGCGCGCGGAAAGGCGACCACCGTGGGCGGCGCGGGCGGGGCGGCATCCGCCTCGGTCCTGCGCTTGGCTGCGTCTCGGTTCACGGATCGGTGCCTTTCAACCCTCGGAGGGTCGCCCTAGTGTCGAACCTAGCCACGCATCGCGGAGAGGCAAGTTGCAACAGATCGACCCCGCCCTCCCCGCGCGCCCGCGCGGACCTGGCCGCCGGCGCCATCCCGAGAGCGGCGTGACGCTGATCGAGATGATGGTGGTGCTGGCGATCATCGCGCTCGTGGCCGCGCTGGTGGTGCCCAACGTGATCGGCCGCCCCGACGAGGCGCGCGTCACCGTGGCGCGCACCGACCTGCGCACGATCGCCTCGGCCCTGGAGCTCTACCGCCTCGACAACCGCGCCTATCCCTCGACGGGTCAGGGCCTCGCGGCGCTGGCGGTGCGCCCGGTGCAGCCGCCGGAGCCGCCGAACTGGGTCGCGGGCGGCTACCTGCCCGCCGTCCCCGAGGATCCGTGGGGCAACGCCTACCTCTACCGCGCGCCGGGCGAGGCGGGGCCGTTCGACCTCGTGAGCCTCGGCGCCGACGGCGCGCCCGGCGGCGAAGGCGTGGACGCCGACATCGCGCACGGGGCGCGGGGCGGGTGAGCCGCCGGCCGGATGCGGGCGTCACGCTGGTCGAGGTGCTCGTGGTGCTGGCGCTCGTGGCCGTGGTGGCCGGCGCGGCAGGACTCGGGCTGTCGGGCGGCACCGGGCCGGACGCGGCGGCGCGCGAGGCGCAGCTGCTCGCCGTGCGGCTCGAGCGGGCGGGCGACGACGCGCTCGTCACCGGACGGCGCGCGGCACTGGTCTGGGAGCGCCGGGGCTACCGCTTCGAGAGCGACGGCGAGGACGGCTGGGCGCCCCACCCCGAGCCCGCGCTCGCCGCGTTCCACGAGACCGCGCCCGCCGTCGCCCTGCGCGGCGAGGAGACGGCGCCGGACCGCGAGGCGGGGCGCTACGTGCTCGCGCGCGACATGGTGCCCGAGGGCGGCCGCCCCCTCGCGCTGCTGCTGGAGGGCGGCGGAGCGCGCGTGGCGCTTCGGCACGACGGCATCGCCGCGCGCGTGGAGGCGGAGCCGTGAGGGCCGCCGCCGACGCCGGCTTCACGCTGATCGAGTCGCTGGTCGCGCTCGCCGTGCTCGCGGTGGGCGCGACCACGCTCCTCGCCGCTGCCGAGGCGCACGTGGGCACGATCCGCGGGCTGGAGGACCGTGCCGCCGCGCGGTGGGTGGCCGAGAACCACCTCGCCGCCCTGCGGCTCGGCCTCGACCCGGAGCCCGCCGCCCGGATGATGGGCGCGGACTGGACCGTGGCCGCCGAGGAGCGGCCGACCGCCGACCCCGCGATCGCGATGGTGCTGGTGCGCGTCGCGCCCGTGGGCGGCCCCGGCGACGGCGCGACGGCGGCGCTGCTGACCGGCTTCATCGACCGCGGGGCCCTGGCGGCGGAGGGACGCCCGTGACCCGCCTCGCCCGCCTCCTGCTGGCCCTCGCGGTGATCGGCGTTGTCGGCTCGCTCGCCTGGGTGGGCGGCGGCACCGCCTGGCACCTGATGGGGCACGACGGCACGATGCCCGCCGCCGTGCCCCTGCCGCCCGAGGCGGCGCCCGACGCGGCCGCGCCCGACCTCGGCGCGATCGCTGCCCTGAACCCCTTCGGCGCCGTGCCCGAGCCCGAGCCCGAGGCGCCGGTCGCGGAGACCGCGCTCGACCTCGTGCTGCGCGGCGTGCTGCTCAACCCCGACCCGGCCCGCTCGCTCGCGCTGATCTCCGCGGACGGCGCGCCGGTGCGCTCGTTCCGCCCTGGAAGCGAGATCACCGAGCGCGCCGTGCTCGACTCCATCGCCGCGGACCGCGTGGTGCTGCGGGTCGACGGCCGGCGCGAGACGCTGAGCTTTCCCGATGCTGCGCGGACCGGGGGCGGCCTCGGCGGCGGAGGCGACGCCGATGGCGGAGCGATCCCCGAGGAGGGCGTGGACCGCCTGCGCGCGCTGATCGACGCGGCCAACCGGCCGGAGACCGCCGACGACGTCGAGGGCTGGATCGACATATGGCGCGGACGCATCACGCGGAATCCGAATGAGGTGCTGCGCGAGTTGGGCCTCGCGCAGGTCGAAGGCGGCTATAGGGTCGAGGATAGTTCCGGCTCCGCGCTTCGCGGGGCGGGGCTCCGGCCGGGCGACCTCGTCGCGCGCGTCAACGGACGCGCCCTCGGCGACGGGGCCGTGGACGCCGCGACGTTCGACGAGGTGGTGGCCTCGGGGCTCGCTCGGGTCGAGATCATGCGGGAGGGGCGTGCGATCACGCTGAGCTTCCCGATACGCTAGGGGAAGTCCATGCCAAGGCCCGTCGCCGCCGCGCTCTTCGCGCTCCTCCTCGTCGTCGCCCCGCTCGCGGCCCGCGCGCAGATCACCGCCGTGGAAGGCGACGGCGTGGTGGTCGCCACGGACGGGCCGCTGCCCGATGACCAGAGCTTCGTGATCAACCTGCGCGACACCGAGATCGCGGCGCTGGCCGAGCAGGTGTCGGAGATCACCGGACGCACGCTGATCTTCGACCCCGACCTCACCGGAGAAGTCACGGTCGTCTCCTCCGAGCCGCTGGACCGCGACGGGGTCTGGGCGCTGTTCCAATCGGTGCTGCGCGCCCGGGGCTTCGCAGCCGTGCGCATCGGCGCCGCCTGGCAGGTGGTGCCCGAAAGCGAGGTGCGCGCGCGATCGCAAAGCACGGGGCTGATCGACGCGGGCAGCGAGGATTTCGTGACCGAGCTGGTACGCCTCGACCGGCTGCCGGCCGCCGAGGCGGTGCGCCTGCTGACCCCGCTCGTGGCCGAGGCCGGATACATCGAGGCGCTGAGCGATCCCAACGCGGTGCTCGTCACCGACACCCGCTCCAACGTCACGCGCGTCCTCGCACTTGCGGCCGAGCTGGACGGCGGCGCGGGCACCACCGCGCAGGTGATCCGCTTCTCGCAGGGCGACGCCGAGCAGGTCGGCGCGGCGATTGCCGCCGTTCTCGGCGAGGAGGGCGGCGCTCGCATCTCCGTGGACCGCGGATCGAACACCATCGTGGTGCGCGGCAATCTCGCGCAGGTGGCCGAGATCCGGCGCGTGGCCTCGGCGCTCGACGTGGCGCCGCCGCCGCCGCGCCGGCGCGCCACCGTGCGGACCGAGGTGTTCCGCCTGGACTTCGCGGTGGCCGAGAGCGTGGCCGCGGTGGTGGCGGGCGCCTTCGCGGGCGGCGGCGGGGGCCTGGGCGCGGCCGAGGTCGTGAACCCCGTCGCCGAGGCTGCCTCCGAGGAGGGCGCGGTGGCTGCCGCCGCCGCCCTTCCGCTGGCGCCCGACGCGGTGGCGGTGATCCCCTCGACCGCCTCGAACGCGGTGATCGTGCGCGGCACCGCCGAGCAGATCCAGGACGCGGGCCGGCTGATCGCTGCGCTCGACCAGCGCCGCCCGCAGGTGCTGATCGAAGCGGCCATCGTCGAGGTCTCGGCCGAGGTAGGCGAGCGTCTGGGCGTGCAGCTCGGCCTCGGGCTCGGCACCACGCCAGGCGCCTTCGCGGCCACCTCGCTCGCCAACAGCGGCACCTCGCTGCAGGCGGTGCTGGCCGCCCTGGGCGAGACCGGCGCGGCGGCGCTGCCGACGGGCCTCTCGATCGGCGCGTCCTCGGGCACGTTCTCGGTGCTGGTCGACGCGCTCGCCCAGTCGAGCCGCGCCAACCTGCTGTCGACGCCTTCCGTGACCACGATGGACAACGAGGCCGCCACCATCGTCGTCGCGCAGAACGTGCCGTTCCGCACCGGCTCGTTCCTGACCGAGGGCGCCACCACCACGCCGTTCACCACCATCGAGCGCCGCGACGTCGGCATCACCATGCAGGTGCTGCCCCGCGTCACCGCGGGCGGCGTGGTGCGCCTCGACATCGCGCAGGAGGTCTCGTCGCTGGCCAACGCCAACGTGCTCGGCGCCGCCGATCTCATCACCAACCGCCGGGTGATCGACACCACCGTTCTGGCCGACAACGGCGGCACGGTGGTGCTCGGCGGCCTGATCTCCGACGACGAGACCGAGGTCGAGGACAAGGTGCCGGTGCTGGGCGACGTGCCGGTGGTGGGGGGGCTGTTCCGCTCGCGGCAGGTCCAGACCACGCGCCGCACGCTGTTCGTGTTCCTGCGCCCCACGATCCTGTCGACCCGCCACGGCTCGGCCGGCGTGGCCGAGGACCGGCTCCAGTCGCTGCGCGCGGCCGAGTCCCTGAGCACCCGCGCGCCCCGGCCCACGCCGCGCGGCGCCCCGGTGCGCAAGCTGCCGCTTGAGATCAACGGCCTCTACTGAGCGGGCGACCTAGAAAGGCAGCTCCAAGATCATCGGACCGCCCCGGGGCAGGCCGGGCACGAGCGCCGCGCCCTCGGGTTCGAGGCGCAGCGCGAGGCGGCGGTCGCCGCCCACACGCGCCTCGGCGAGTGCGGCCCCGTCGTCCTCGCGCAGGAGCCGCGCGGTGGCGTCCGGGCCTTCGGTGCCAAACGCGAGGCGCATCGCCGGCACTTCGAGCGTCTCCCCGCCCGGCCCCGTGCAGGTGCCCGGCTCGACCGTGGCGCCGCCTCCAGCGGAGGCTGCGCCGCGCCATGCCCAGGCGAGGCGCTCCACCGCCACCACCGCCCGCACCCCAGAGCACTGCGGCGCGCCGGGCACGAGCGCCAACGCCTCGGACCCGGCGCGGCCCTCGATCCCCTCCAGCGCCACGCCGAAGGGATCGGCGCGCAGTCGTCCGTCCAGCCGTGTGGCAGGCCCGACGAGCACAAGGCGCACCGCGAGCGCGCCGCTGAGCAGCGCGGCCGGCTCCGCGCGCCAGTCGAGCACGAGTCCGCCGCTCAGTCGCGCGCGCCCTTCCGCGAGCCGCCCTTCCAGCGCCTCCACCTGTGGCGGCAGGGCGGCGAGCGGTGTAAGCACCGACATCGGAAGGGTCGCCAGCAGCGCGGCCGCGAACACCGCGAGGGCGAGGCATGCAACGAGGATCGCGAGGACGGCCCGGCGCAGCACCCGCCACGGAGTGGCGCCCCGGTCGGCGGCGCGTGCTTGGCGGGCTGCTGATGTCATCTCTCGCTCCGGCTCTGGCGGGGTGCGCGGGGACCGCGGGCGAGGCCCCGCGCACGGACGGCCCGGGCCGTGCGGCGCTGCTGGTGCCGCTGGAAGGCCGCGCGGCCGAGCTTGGACAGATCATGGCGCTGGCCGCAAGCCTCGGCGGCGGCACCCCCGGCTTCGACCCCGAGATCGCCGTGATCGACACCGGCGGCACCCCCGAGAGCGCCGCCGCCGCCGCCGTGCGGGCACGCGAGGGCGGCGCGCGGATCGTTCTTGGCCCGCTGTTCGGCGACCAGGCCCGGGCGGTGGCGGACGCGGCTAGCAACCTGCCGGTGGTGACCTTCTCGAACGACGCGAAGCTCGCGGCGCGCGACCTGTTCGTGTTCGGCGTGACACCCGACCAGTCGGCGCAAGCCGCCTTGGGGTTCGCCGCCGGCCGGGGCATGGGGCGCATCGGCCTCGTGGTCCCCGAGGGCCCGTTCGGCACCCGCACCGAGGCGGCGGTGCGCGAGGTGGCGAAGGTTCTGGGCCTCGCGCTCCTCGCCCCGCTCACCGCGCCCGAGCCCGCGGCGGCGGTGGCGCGGATGCAGGCGGCGGCGGGGGGGCTGCCCGATGCGGTGTACCTGCCGGCCGCGAACGCCTCGCTCGCGCCGCTCGCGGGCGCGTTCCGCGCCGCAGGAGTGCAGGTGCTGGGCTCGGCCCAGTGGCTCGGTGTCGACGCCGCTGGCACGCCCGCGCTGGAGGGCGCATGGTTCGCGGCCCCCGATCCGTCGCGCTACGGCCCCTTCACCGAAGCCTTCTCGGCGCGCTCCGAAGCGAGCCCCGGCCTCATCGCAGGGCTGGCCTTCGACGCCGCCGAGGCGGCGCGCATCCTCGGGCGCATCGGCCAGCAGAACCGCGCCGGCCTCCTGCGCGACCGGGGCTTCGACGGCGTGCTCGGGCCGTTCCGCTTCCTGGAGGACGGGCGCGTGGCGCGCGGGCTGGCGGTGCTTGGCGTCGAGGCGGGCGCCCTGAAGCTCCTGGGGGCCACCGGGGTATGACCCCCGCCCGCGTCGCGCCCCCGGGCGATGCGGGCTTCACCCTCGTCGAGATGCTCGTGGCTTTGGCGCTGTTCGCGGCGATCGGACTGGCGGGGTTCACGGTGCTCGACACCGTGGTGCGCGTGCGCGGTGGCACCGAGGGGCGGCTGGAGCGTCTGGGCGAGATCGACCGCGCGCTCGCGCTGCTGACGCTCGACCTCACCGAGGCGGGGGCATTGGTGCTGGAGGACGGCGCGCTGCGGATGGCCCGCGGCGGCGGGGGGACCATTGCCTGGAGCGCATCGGATGGCGCGCTTCTGCGGGGCATCGAGGGGGGTGACGGGGCGCCTCTGGTGCAACGGGTGCTCGATGAGGTCGACGCGGTGCGCTGGCGGCTGCTCGACCGCGGCGGCGCGTGGCACGATGCCTGGCCGCCCGAACCCGCTCCGGATGGCGAGCCGTTGCCCGCGCTGCGCGGCGCGGAGGCGGTGCTGGAGCTGAGCTCCGGCGGCGAGGTGCCACGGCTGGTGGAGCTGGTGCCGCAAAGCCCCCCGGAGCCCGCGACGTGACCGCCCCCCCTGCCCCGCGCGAGCGCGAGGACGGCGTGGTCTTGGTGAACGTGCTCGTGGTGCTGGCGTTGGCCGCAACCATGGTCGCGCTGATGCTGCAGACGCAGGAGGGTGCGATCGACGACGCACGGCGTCTCGCCTCGGCGGCGCAGGCCCGCGCGCTTGCATTCGGCGGCGAGGCGTCGGTGACGGCCGCCCTGCGCCGCGACAAGGAGGAGGCGCCCGAGGTGGACCACGTAGCGGAGCCTTGGGCGCTCGGAGTGATCCAGGAGGCGGTGGAGCTGCCCGCGGGCCGCTTCGCGGTGGCGGTCGAGGACGCCCAGGCGCGTTACGACCTGAACCGCCTCGCGCAAGGAGGCAACCTCGTGGAACTGCAGACCCTCGCGCGGCTCCTTGCCGCCCTGGGCCTGCCAGCGGAGATCGGCCCCCGGCTCGCCGCGCGCATGGCGCAGGGGGGGGCGATCGCGGGGCTCGGCGACCTCGGCGACCTGCTCGACCCCGAGGCCCTCGCTGCCCTGAAGCCCCACGTGGACGCCCTGCCCCCGCCGCCCGAGGAGGAAGGGTTCGGCGTGCTGGTGCCGTTCGGAGGCGGGCGCGACGTGAACCTCGCCTCGGCCGGCGAGCCGGTGCTCGCCGCGGTGCTCGCCAACCCGGCCGCGGCGAAACGCCTCGTCGCGGCGCGGGCGCGGAGCGGCATGCCGCTCGTGCCAGAGGACCTCGCGAGGGCGGGTCTGGGGGTGCCGCCGGGGGCGGGCTTCGTGTCGGACGTATGGGACACCACGGTTCTGGCCGAGGTGGACGGCATCGCCGTGACCTTGCGCTCCCGCCTCCTGCGCGCGCCGGACGGCACGGTGGGGGCGGTGGGTCGTCGCCTCGGCCCTTGAACGGCCGGACCTGCAACGCAGAAGGCGCGGCCCCCGCGAAGGGGCCGCGCCGCGACTGCCGCCAGTGAGGCGGTGGTCAGATGTCGAACGGCTCCGCGAGCGGGGCGACCGTGAGTGCCGAAGCCTCCGGGTCGACCGGCTCGTCTAGGAGCGAGGCGTTGAACGCCTGCTGAAAGAACGCGCCGAGGCCGAACAGCCCGTCGTCGCCGCCGGCTGCGGGCGTGCCCGCCCCGCCGTCCGAGTCGTTGCACCCGGCCAGCGCGGCGAGCGCCGCACCGGCGAGGACCGTCCTGATGACGATGGCCATGGAAGTGCTCCTCAGTTGGGCGAGCCGGGGATCGGCGTGTTGAGGTAGGGGAAGCCCGGCCGCAGCTCGGCCGCCGAGATCGGCGCACCGTCCGTGTAGGGGAACGCACCGGCCTTGGCGTCGTCGGGCTTGCAGAAGCCCAGCAGGATCAGGTCGGACGCCTCGTCCTCTTCGGCACCCTCGACGCCCAGCTCCGCGCCCAGCGGCACGCGCTGGCACAGAACGCCCATCACCACGCGCAGCGCGATGTCAACCACGTCGTCGCCCGGACGGCGCCCGTTCGGGAAGCCAGCCAGATCCTCGGCCAGCACGCCGAGCGGCTTCTGCCCCTCGCGCGAGGTCGCCTGGATCGCGGTGTTGAGCCGCATCATCTCGGACGGCGTGACCGTCTTGAGCTGGTTGAAGCCCGGCAGGCCGGTCAGGAACGCGGCTACGAGGTCGGCGCGCGGAAGGTTGTTGGGCGCCACGTCGCCGACGGCGTCGATGTCGTCGTCGGGATCGATGTCGCGGATCGCCTTGCCGAACAGGATCTGGATCAGCTCCGGCAGGGTCGGGTTGGTTACGTAGTCCGCGAACTGCGCGTCATCCATCGGCTCGGAGGCGTTGAACAGGTCCTTGTCGCGCAGGCCGATCACCACCTCGTTCACCAGCGGCGCCGAGAGGCGCGACTGCTGCACGAGCGCACCGCCGAACACGGAAGTCTGCTCGTAGGTGGGCGACGGATCCTCGAGCTGCGCCTGCGGCAGGCTCGACGTCGTCCAGGCGCCGATCACGGTGTTGCCGTCGACCTTGTCGACGAGGCAGTTGATCGGCACCTCAAGGGCGATCGAGGTGACGTTGGCGCGGCCCACGAGGTCGTCGTTCTCGCGGCTCTGCTCGATGGCGCCCTCGATCGGAACGAGGTTCACGAGATCGAAGATCTCGCCCAGGTTCACCGCGAAGGCCTCGGCGCGCTGGCCCACGAACACGCGGCCGTTGCGGGCCGAATTGCAGCCCGGAATGTTGACCGTGTAGATGTAGCGGTCCGCGTAGCGGTCGTAGTCCGGCAAGGTCTTGTTGCCGATGTTGTCGATCGGCTTGGTGAACACGGTCCGGTTCTGCGCCTGCGGCGACGTCAGCGGCCGGCCCGTGGACGAGCGGCGGTCGCCGTCGATGCGGCTGACGGTGTAGCGCTCGAACTCGTTGAGCGCGCCATTGTCGCCGCGGGTGATCTGGCCGGCCTGCCGCAGCGGGATCGCGACCTTCTTGTTCCCCACGTCGAGCTCGATCCCCTGGCCGCCGTTGGCGAGGATGTTGTCGAACTTGAACTGGAACGTGATGTCCTCGACAGCGTCGCCGTCGTTGTCGATGTGGATCTCGTAGTAGGCGTCGGGATCCATCGTGAAGTAGTTCGGACCGCCGTAGGGCGCCTGGATCGGCTGGTAGTTCGCGATGAAGGTCACGAAGCCCGACCGGTTCCGCTCGTAGGAGCGGAACATGTAGAAGTCGGTGCCGTCGACCTTGGGCGTCTCGGTGATGCCGGGCGCCTCCCGGTGCGAGGACGCATGGGCCAGCGTGACTGCCCCCAGCGTCGCCGTCGCGGCCATACCCATGATGGCCGCGGTTTGCCGAAATCTCATCTCGTGCTCCCTTCCCGTTGCACGCGTTCACGATCCACCTGATGCGCACCGCGGACGAGGCCTGCGGCAGCGCACGGGGCGGCAGCGGCGAGACGTTCGTCGCTTCTAGCCACGGACAAGATGGGGCAAGGTTTCACGAGGGGGAGAAATAATTGAAGTTTTCTGCGCGGATGCCGTGCGGAGGGTAGAATTGTTGTCAGCAGACGTCCTCGATCTCCTTGCGACGGTGCCCCTCATCGCAGCGCTCGCACTGTTGGCATGGCACGACCGGCGAACGCGGCGGCTGCCCGACCGATTGACGCTGCCGCTCGCCGCAGCCGGACTGGCCTTGGCCGCCGCACGGACCGGTGGCGTTCCCGTGGCCGAACTGGCCGGCCTTGCGATCGGCTTCGGCACGTTCTGGCTATTCGGCGCACTCTTCTACCGCCTGCGCGGCGTGGACGGCCTGGGACTGGGCGATGCCAAGCTGTTCGGCGCCGCGGGGGCCTGGCTCGGTGCCGAGGCACTGCCCGTGGTACTCATCGCCGCCACGGCACCGGCGCTGCTCTGGGCCGTTGCGCGTGATGTGGAACGAGGTACCGCGCTGGCATTCGGACCATGGCTCGCTGGGGGGTTTCTGCTCGTCTGGATCGGGCGGCTAGCGGGGGGGATCATCTAGATTTTGTTCCAGATGACCCGCTGCTCTAACCTCTCTGCTTGAGTAGGAAGGTCCGATACGTCTGGAGTGATACGGGCAAACGCTCGACCCTGTTCCCGGTCCGCCTCATGAGACGATTATCTGGATACGCTTCTCAAGCGTACGACGGCCTTGACGTACGAACCCTTCTCAGAATCCTCGTAGGAAGTCTTGCAGCATGGCTGGACGGCATGTTCGCGCGTGCGCCGACTTGTTAACCGCGCCTTGGACTGGTCCGCCTCTAGCGGCGTGTTGCGCGATCGTGGTTCGCTGTCCGACGGACTTGGAGCGGCTACCACCGACGAAGCCGCGTGGGACCGAGATGGACTGGGTGAACCGAAGGTTCGCGAAGCGAAGCGCCTCGGCCCAAGGCCGAGCCCTGCAACTGCGACCGCCGAACCGCGGACCCCAGGTCCGCAGCGCCATCCTCCACCGCATCATCGTCTTGGGCATCCGCGTCAGGCAGCCTACGAACTGACGTCGGATGGGGGGGAAGAGGAACTCCGTGCTTCGAGTACTTCTCGCAACGGCTCCGATACCCGGCATCACCCGGATGAAGCCTGCGCTGGATCCCGTTCGTGGGGCGGTGCGGAACTTACGTAGACGCCAGGACGGCTCGTCGGGCCTTGTGGCCCGGGCATCCGCCACCTAACCCGAACGGGTAGCCATGAAGTTGGGCTCGTCGCGATGAGGCCTCGAATGGCTCTGACCCCTCCGTATCGTCGCCGGCGTTCCCGGGCCGCCATCGGTGTCGCGTGCGCTTCGATCCTGTGGGTTCCGGGCCTCGTCCGGGCGGATGGCGTGTTCTTCCAAGTGGATGCGGCGCGGTCGACCCTCGTGGGGACGGCGAGCGTGGGGGTCGGAGACCTGACCTTCGGAGCGGGCGTGGTCGATTACGAGGGGGGAGAGGCCTACAGGCTGAGCGGCACCCGTCGCTTCGACGTCCTCCCGACGGTCGCGACGCTGAAGGCCGGACCTTCGTTCGGACTGGTGGCGGAAGACGGGACGGACGTGGATGCGGAGATCGGCCTCCGGCTCGTGGCCGAGCGCTACGTGCCCGTCCCGTTCGGCGGCGTGTTCCTCCTAGGGGAGTACGACACGATCGAATCCGCGTGGTTCTCCCTTGCGCAGGTCAGCTTCGCCGGGCCGGGGGTGGCGCTCGAGGTGTCCTACGGGGAGAGCGATAGCTACGCCGAGACCTCGGTCGCCCTCGCGAAACGCATGGGTGGGAGACCGTTCAGCCTTCGCCTAGGCTACAAGTTCGATGCGGACGAGGCATTCGCCGGCTTTTCCCTCAACACGTTCTGAGCGTGGCGGGACGGTCGCGGTCGTGCCGCGTCGGCCTCCGGGCCCACGCGGCCCGCTCATGATCGGCGGGAAGGGGGGAGATGCCGGTAGCTGCTGCCCGCCCCCGTTCGCCCGGACGGGGCTCGGTCCGTTGAATCGCAGGGGGATGCTCGCCGCGGGGCTCGCCGCCGGAGCATGCGGCGCAGCGCCGGCATGGTCGTGGAGTGCCGCCGGCGGGGACTGGGCAGGCGCCTGGACGCGCTGGAAGGCGACGTTCCTGCGCCCCGAGGGGCGCGTGGTCGACGCGCTGCAAGGCGACGCGAGCCATTCCGAGGGGCAGGGCCGGGCCCTGCTGCTCGCGGTGGCCTTCGACGATCCCGGCACCTTCGCCCGGGTCGCGGGGTGGACGCAGGCCCATCTGGCGGTCCGCCGCGACCCGCTCCTCGCGTGGCGGTGGCGGCCGGGCGAGGGCGTGGCCGATCACAACAATGCCAGCGACGGGGATCTGTTCTACGCCTAGGCCCATCTGCGCGCCGCGCGCCGGTTCGGCGACCCAGGCCTCGCCGACCGGGCCCGCGCGGTCGCGGAGGCGATCGACCGAATCCTGGTGGTCGAGGCGCCCGCCGGCGGATCCCTGATGCTCAGGGCGGCGGCCGAGCGGTTCTCCGAGCCCGCGGGGGAGACGATCAACCCATCCTACTGCATGCCGCTCGCCATGCACGACCTCGCCGCGGGCTTCGGGTTCCCCCGGCTGGTTCGTGCCGCCGAAGACGGGGCCGACCTGTTGGCGGACATCGCCGCATCGGGTCTCGTGCTGAACTGGACGACGCTCAAATCCTCGGGATGGGCGCGTCCCGCGGGGGATGCGGGCGAGTACGGCTACGACGCGCTCAGGGTGCCCCTCTACCTGATCTGGTCCGGACGGCCCGCACATCCCGCGGTGGCCCGCGTCCGGGCGCTTCATGCCGCCGCCGGGGCCGCCACGGTGGTCTGGGCCGAGGCCGCGACCGGGCGCGCGATCGAGACGAGCGACGCGCCCGGCTACGCGGCGCTGCGCTCCCTCGTTCGCTGCACGGCGCAGCCTGCGGATCCCGTGCCCATTCCCCGCTGGAGCGCGTCCCAGTCGTACTACCCCGCCACGCTCCACCTTCTGACCGCGCTCGCGGCCTCGGAGGCCGCGCCCTTCTGCCTTGCCTGAACGGCCACTGCCCGCGGCACGATTCCGCCCGCGCAGCGTCGGGTCGCCGACGCGAAATCGGCGCATCGCCCGTTCATGATGGTAAACGAGGTCGCGCTCCCTTGCCGGGCGGGTCTTGGCAGAACGCCATCCGAGGAGCCGCGCATGACCCTGAGAAACGCCGTCTTCTCCTGCTTCGGGGCGGGGCTCGTGCTGCTGATCCTCGCGGTGGCGATCGTGCTTCCCGGCTTCGCCGAGGACATCGGCACGCGCACCCTCTCGCGCATGACCGCCGTGCAGACGCGGACGACGGCGAGCGACGTGGCGCGGACCCTCGAGTCCGATTGGTCGGAGCTGCGGTACCTCGCGGAGCGCGCCGCCGGGATGGAGCCGGAGCGTCTGCGCACCTTCCTCGACGGCCTCGTGAGCGATGGCGGCCGCGTGGCCTGGGCGGGCTACGCAGGCGTGGACGGCACCGTGGAGGTCGCGTCCGGCGGGTTGCTGGAAGGCAGGGACGTGTCGGCCCGTCCGTGGTTCGCGGGCGGGCTTCGCGGCGGCTTCGCAGGCGACGTGCACGAGGCCGTGCTCCTGCGGGAGCTGCTGGGGCGGGAGGAGGCGGAGCCGCTGCGCTTCCTCGACCTCGCGGCGCCCGTCCAGGGTGCGGACCGTGCCGGCGCGGGGGTGATCGGGCTCCACGTCGACGCCACCTGGCTCGAGCGCTACCTCGCCGAGTCCGCGGCGGCGCGCGGCATGGCGTTCTACATGGTGTCGGCCGACGGGGCTGTGGCCGCGGCGAGCGGCGCGGTGCCGGACGAGCCGCTCCTGCTTGAGCCGTTCCGGCTGACCACGACGGGCGGCGGCGGGATCGTTCGCGACGTCTTCCCCGGCCGCGGAGAGCAACTCTGCGCGGTGGTGCCCCAGGTGCTCTACGGCGACCTGCCGAGCTTCGGCTGGCGCCTCGTGGGCTGCGCGGACTACGCCGCGGCGGCTGCGGAGCGCGACGCCGTGCTCCGTCACGTCGCCGCCCTCGGGCTGGCGGGCGCCGCGTTCTTCGCGCTCGCCGCCCTCGCCTTCGTGCGCGTCTTCCTCGTGCCCGTGATGCGGCTCGTGGACAGCGCGGAGCGGATCAGCCACGGCGAGGAGCTCTATCCCGCGCCCTCGCACACCTCGCACGAAGCCTCGGTGCTGGCCTCGGCCCTCGCCCGGCTCCGGGCCGTCTAGCGGGTGAAGGCGAGCTTGCGACCGAGGTCGCGGACAAGCGAGCCGAGTCGGGCGCCGGCGATGCCGGGCATGTTGTCCTCGGCGTAGAGCTTGAGCTGCAGCGCGTCGAGTTGCTCGGACGTGCAGTGGAACAGGAGCGTCGTGCCGCTGGTGCGGTATCCGAGGCTCGTGGCCGCGACCTCCCCGACCTCGGCGATGCGGATCGACACCTGCTCTCCCTTCGGGATCTCGGCGCCGTCCACGCGCGTGCCCTGCGTCGTCAGCTCCGAGATCCAGACGGGTCGCGGCCGGCCGTGGATCAGCTCGGCCCGCTCCGGCGCGTCGGCCACGTGGCGCTCGGCGCGCGGCAGCTCGATGCAGACCACCACCGTCAGCGCCAGCACGGCGACGTTGTAGATCGTCCAGAACAGGACCACGGCCTTGCCGTCGCCGGCGTCGAAGAACGCGAAGCGATCCGAGACGATGCCGAGGCCGAGCCCCACGAGTGTCAGCGCCAGCAACGCCGCGAACGGGGCCATCATGTGCCACTGCACCTGGATGCGGCTCCGATCGCCGCCCTTCGCGGTGACCGTGAACGGATGGCCGTGGGGCCTGAACAGCCCCACCAGCGCCGCGCGGCTGATCTGGAAGGCCCCCACGAGCTGGCTCACGTCGTTGATCACGGGCACCACGTTGCCGCGCGACAGGTGGTTCAGCGCCACCAGCGTCCAGAGATAGTAAACCCCGAAGTGGCTGATCACGTCAGGCACGCGCGCATCCACCACGAGGATGTCGAAGTACCAGTAGAGAAGCGGGAACACGAGCGCGGCGATGCGGAACGGGAAGGTGGTCAGCCAGTAGGCCCCGGCGTCGAGCACGCTCCAGCGGTCGCGCAGCCGGATCGGCGCCCGCGAGAAGGGCCCCACCTTCGAGCGCGCGATCTGCATCATCCCGAGGCACCACCGTGCGCGCTGCGTGACGTACTCCTTCAGGCCCTCCGGGGCGAGGCCCTCGGTGAGCGCCTCGTCGAGGTAGACCGTCCGCCAGCCCGCGGACTGGAGCACCACCGTCAGCATGAAGTCCTCGGTGACGCTCTCGGTGGGAAAGCCGCCGATGGCCCGGAGCGCCTCCCAACGCGCGATCGAGGAGGTGCCGCAGCAGAAGGCGATGTCCCAGGCGTCGCGGCAGGGCTCCATCGTGTCGAAGAAGAACCGCTGCTCGTCGGGGTAGGAGCGGGAGAGGTTCAGGTTGTGCTGGATCGGGTCGGCGTTGAAGAAGTGCTGTGGCGTCTGCACGAGCCCGACCGTGGGATCGTGGAACAGGGCCAGAGTGCGGCTGAGGAAGCCGCGGTGGGGCACGAAGTCGGCATCGAGCACCACCACGAAGTCGGGCGGATCCGCCGCCATGGCGTCGAGCGCGTGGTTGATGTTGCCGGCCTTGGCGTCCCGGTTGTCCGGGCGGCGGACGTAGTCCACGCCCCGGCGCGCGCAGTAGTCGCGCAGCCAGTCGCGCTTGCCGTCGTCGAGCACGTGGATCGTCTTGCTGGCGTGCCGCAGGCCCAGCGAGCCGAGGATCGTGCGCTCCAGCACCTCGCGGTCCTCGTTGTAGGTCGCGATCAGGATCGCGACTCGCGGCTCGGGCGCGGCGCCCCACCAGCCGAGGTTCGCGCTCGCCTCGGCCGATCGCCGGCGCGTGCGCGCGAGCATGGTGAAGGCGCTGATCGAGCCGATCACCGACAGCGTCTCGAGCGCGAGCAGCGACCAGCTCGCCGCCCAGTCCCACGTGAGGCCAAGGGGCGCGACCGTCTCGGTGGCGCGCCACCACAGGTAGCGCAGCGCGAGCGCCGAGGCGGTCGCGAGCAGGATCGCGCGGTGCAGCGTGCGCTCCTTGTCGGCGAGGATCGGAATGAGCAGCGCGAGGCCCGCGACCAGCACGACCTGCATGAAGCTCGATGCCGTCTCGCCGAGGTGGATCATCGGCACCGGGTCAGTTCCAGAAGCCGCGGATCCAGTCGAGCGGCCGCCGGTCGAAGAACACCCGGCCCGTGCGCCCCACGGCGCAGGCGAACGTCTCGTCGGCGAGCAGGCCCGGGACCAGCAGGGCAACGTCGTAGCGCTGGAGGTGCTGCGCGCTCGGGGCGACGGCGAGGTTGCGGTAGACCGTCTCGGCACCCGCGCCGGCGCGCCGCATCACCGTCGCGTCGTAGGCCCGGCCCCCGCCCGAGGGGCGGAACACCGCCCGTTGCCCGAAGGCGAGGTCGTTATAGACGCTTTCCGTCACGGAGGCCGTCACGAACACCGAGGCGCAGTCGAGGAGCCGTATCACCGGATCGCCCCGCTGCACGCTCTCCCCGTCGGAGGCGAGCGCCTCCCAGATTCGCCCCCGCGCAGTCGCCTCGATCTGTGCGAGCCGTGCGGTGTTCACGCGCAGCCGCTCGGCGTCGAGGCGCGCGGCGATCGCGTCGCGCCCCGCCTCGGCCTCGCGGAGCTGCGCCGTCACGGCGGCCTGCTCGCTGCGGAGCTGCGAGAGGCGCTGCTCGGCGTTCGGCGCGTCGTTGTAGCTGTCGCCCACGAACACGCCCTCGCGGGCCGTCGCGAGCTCGATCTCCAGCGCCGCGATCCGCTCGGAGACCGCGTTGATCCAGAGCCTCCGCAGCCCCTCGGCTTCGGCCGCGCCGGCGCGCTCGACGCCGCCGTCTTGGGGCGGCGCGATGTCGAAGGCGGTCGGGAAGGCGTCGTCGCGCAGGATCTCCAGCCGCTCGCGCGCGAAGCGCAGGCGCGTCCCGATCTCCTCGATCCGCGCCGTGCGGTAGGTCCGCGAGCGCGACTCCAGCGCGGCGGCGATCGTCGCGGTCCCGTCGCGCAGCAGGGCGAGACGGGACACGGACGCCTCCGCCAGCGCGAGTTCCATCACCAGGTCGTCGCGGCGGACGCCGTCGGCCAGCGGGTCCGTGACGGTGGCGAGCACCTCGCCCTCGGACACGATCGAGCCGAGCTTGCGCTGGGATATCGACAGGTCGCCGGCGATGGGGGCCCGCAGCATCGAGAGCTGGGCATTGATGGTGGCGTCCGCGCTGGCGCCGGTGATCTGCTCGCCCACGATGATCCAGAGAGCGACGACGACGATGACGGCGCCCAAGAGCAGCCTCCAGAAGATCAAGACGATGTCCCCGCTTCCCGTTTTCCCATCGGTCATTGGGTCTGGGCCGGACTGCGTCAACGGAAGTTCGGGCGATCCGGCCCAAGGGGCCGGCATAGGGCCACGATGGTGCCCCGGCGCAACGACCGCCTTCCCGGGGACCGCCGGCGGCGTGGCGGCGATCCGGTCGCGTGCAGCGAAGTATTCCGCTCGCCTTCTTCGGACCCGGCGATGCCCTGCTTGCGACCCGGGGGGGGGCGACCGACCCGACCGGTTTGCGATCTGCAGGGCATCGTGCGGGCATGGTGCATAGGCGTCACCCCGTCGCCGGACCCGGTCGACCGCGCCGGCATGACCCAGGGTCACTCCCGCTGCCCGGCGAACGGGCATCCACCCACCTGCGGCGCGGCGATTTCGGGCAGATGCCGCACCGCGGCGGGATCACGCGCCCGCCGCCTTGCGCCCCGCGCGCCGCGCGCACCCCCATCGGTTCGCCGGTCGGCCTCCGCCGCCGGCTTCGACGCGGAGCCCGAGCCAGGGGCCGAACCATACGGGGATGACCAGATGATCCGAACAACCCTGCTGCTGGGCACCGCCCTCGGCGCCTTCGCCACCGCCGCCGCCGCGCAGGACTGCGCCGAGCCGATCAAGGTGGGCGTGCTCCACTCGCTCTCGGGCACCATGGCCATCAGCGAGACCACGCTGAAGGACACGGTGGAGATGCTGGTGGAGCAGCAGAACGAGGCCGGCGGCCTCCTGGGCTGCGAGCTGGAGGCGGTGGTCGTCGACCCGGCCTCGGACTGGCCGCTCTTCGCCGAGAAGGCGCGCGAGCTGCTGACCGTGCACGACGTGGACGTGATCTTCGGCAACTGGACGTCCGTCAGCCGCAAGTCCGTGCTTCCGGTGATCGAGGAGCTGAACGGCCTGCTGTTCTACCCGGTCCAGTACGAGGGCGAGGAGTCGTCCAAGAACGTGTTCTACACCGGCGCCGC
>NZ_CP083543.1 GCF_025144335.1 Jannaschia sp. W003 | reverse complement strand
CTTCGACGGCTATCCCATGGCGCGGCGCGGCGACGGCGGGCTCGCGGTCACGCTCGCCACCCTCGCCTCGGTGATCGGCGGCATGATCGGCGCACTGTTCCTGATGTTCCTTGCGCCCCCCCTCGCCACGGTCGCGCTCGCCTTCGGGCCGCCCGAGTACTTCTGGCTCGCCGTGTTCGGCCTCACACTGGTCTCGGCCCTCTCGGTCGGCAACATGCTCAAGGGACTGATCGGCGCCTGCCTCGGCCTGCTGATGTCCATGATCGGCATCGCGGTGATCGGCGCGGACGTGCGCTTCACCCAAGGCAGCCAGGTGCTGCTCGGCGGCATCGACATCGTGGCCGGGCTGATCGGGCTCTACTGCATTCCCGTGCTGATCGACCTCGTCGCCACCCGCGATCCGCACCTCGATCCCGGCGGCGGGCGGTCCGGCTTCCGCCTGCGCGAAGCCCTCGGCATCCTCGGCCGCGAGAAGCTAAACGCCGTGCGCTCCTCGGTGATCGGCACGCTGGTAGGAATCCTGCCCGGCGCGGGCGGCTCGGTGGCGAGCCTCGTCTCCTACGCGGAGGCCCGGCGCGCATCGCGGAACACCGACGCTTACGGACGGGGCGAGCCGGGCGGGCTCGTCGCTACGGAGGCCGCCAACAATGCCACCGTGGGCGGTGGCTTCATCCCCACCCTCGTGCTCGGCATCCCCGGCACGCCCCCCGACGCCGTGATCCTCGGCGCGCTCTTCGTGCAGGGCATCCGCACCGGGCCGACCCTGTTCACCGGGCAGGGCGAGATCGTCTACACCTTCATCTTCGGGCTGATGATCGGCACGATCCTGATGCTGCCCGTGGGCCTGCTGATCGGACGCTACGCCTATCGCGGCATCATCGCGATCCCCAAGGCGGCGCTGGTGCCTACCATCGCGCTGATGACGATCATCGGCTCCTACGCCATCCACAACAACCTCCACGACACCGCGATCATGCTCGGCCTCGGCGTCGTGGGCTGGGGGCTGAACCGCGTGGGCTTCGCGCCGTCGCCGATCGTGCTGGGCCTCGTGCTGGGGCAGATCGCCGAGCAGGGCTTCGTGCAGTCCTGGCTGATCGGCGCGGCGCAGGGCAAGCTGTGGGGCCAGTTCCTGCTGGACCGACCGATCAGCATGGCCATCGTGGCGCTGGCGGCGCTGACGCTCCTCTACCCGCTGGTCGCGGCGCGCCTCGGCGCGGCCAGCGCCGCGCCGGCCGCCGGGCGGGGGCGCGGCGATGGATAGGCGTCGCCCCCCCGTCCACGACCCCGCCGGCACCGCCGTGGCGCTGGGGCTCGCGGTGCTGGGCGGCGCGGTGGTCTGGCAGGCGCAGCGGTTCTCGACGCTGGGGCAGGTGTTTCCGGTGGCCATCGGCGGCGCGATGGTCGTGCTGTGCCTGCTGCTCGTCGCGCGCAACGTGGCCGCGGGCCGCCGCCCGCCGCCCGAGGCCCCGGACCGCGCCGCCGCCGGGGCGGACGCGCCGGCGCGGGGGGCGGCGTGGCGCCGGGCGACGCTCGTCGCGGTCATGGCCGCCTGGGTCGCGCTGCTGCCGGTGCTCGGCTTCCTCGCGGCGAGCCTCTTGGGCTATCTCGGCGCGATGGCCGTCGCGGTGCACGACCGCATCGGGCGGCGCGAGGGGGTCGTGCTGGCGGCCGCGGTCGCCCTGTTCCCGCTCGGCTTCTGGCTCCTGATGGTCGAGGTGCTGCGCATCCCCGTGCCGCGCGGCCTCCTGTTCTGAAACCCACCCCGCGAGGCCCCATGCGCATCTTAGAAATCCGCGAGCGGACCGTCTCGATCGCCAGTCCCATCGCCAACGCCTTCATCGACTTCTCGCGCATGACCTGCTCGGTGGTGGCCGTGATCACCGACCAGCGGCGCGACGGGGAGCCGGTCGTCGGTTTCGGCTTCAATTCCAACGGCCGCTACGGGCAGGGCGCGCTCATGCGCGAGCGCATCGTTCCCCGCATCCTCGAGGCCGACCCGGACACGCTGGTGGACGAGGCACGGGCCAACCTCGACCCCCATGCGATCTGGGCCGCGATGATGCGGAACGAGAAGCCCGGCGGGCACGGCGAGCGCTCGGTCGCCGTGGGCACGATCGACATGGCCGTGTGGGATGCGGTCGCCAAGATCAAGGGCGTGCCGCTGTGGCGCCTGCTGGCCGACCGCTACCGGGGCGGCGCGGCGGACGGGAGCGTGTGGGTCTACGCGGCGGGGGGCTACTACCATCCCGGCAAGGGGCTGGAGGGGCTGAAGGGCGAGCTGCGCTCCTACTGCGACCGCGGCTACCGCGCCTGCAAGATCAAGATCGGCCTCGCCCCGCTGGATGAGGACCTCCGCCGCATCGAGGCCGCCCTGGAGGTGGTGGGCGAGGGGGCCAACCTCTGCGTCGACGCCAACGGCCGCTTCGACCTTCCCACCGCGCTCGCCTACGCCGAGGCGATGGCTCCCTACGGCCTGCGCTGGTACGAGGAGGCGGGCGATCCGCTCGACTACCGGCTGCAGGCCGAGGTCTCCGCTGCCTACCCGCACGCCATGGCCACGGGCGAGAACCTCTTCTCGCACCAGGACGCCCGCAACCTCGTGCGCTACGGCGGCATGGACCCCGCGCGCGACGTGCTCCAGTTCGACTGCGCGCTCTCCTACGGGCTGGTGGAGTACATGCGCACCCTCGAAGCCATCGCCGCCGAGGGCTGGTCGAGCCGCCGTGTGGTGCCTCACGGCGGGCACCAGATGTCGCTCAACATCGCCGCGGGCCTGCACTTGGGCGGCAACGAGAGCTACCCGGACGTGTTCCAGCCCTTCGGCGGCTTCGCCGACCACACCAAGGTCGTGGACGGGCGGGTCGGGCTGCCGGGCGTGCCCGGCGTGGGCTTCGAGGCGAAGGCCGACCTCCACGCCCTCCTGCGGCGCGGGCTGCTGGATTAGGGGCGTGCGTCCGCGGACGACATCGCAACTGCATGGTTCAGCTCTTGTCCGATCTTGCAGCGCGCGCCGGTTCATGGCGATGCCGCGATCCAGATCAACGATCGAGGTCGTCTGCGGCTTGCCGCCGGCCGAGCACCGTGCGACCGACGTCGCCTTCTCGCGCACCTGCCCGGGGCCTTCGATCGACCGCGATCCGCGCTCGTGCTTCCGGGTTGGACGGGACGCCGCCGGCGGGGTAGCCCCTGAAGCATGTTCCCCGGCTTTCAGCGCTTCGAGATCGAGACGGACACGCCCTCGGGCGGAGCGACGATCCGCGGACGCGCGGGCGGATCCGGCCCGCCGCTCCTTCTGCTGCACGGCTATCCCCAGACCGGGGCGATGTGGCACCTTACGGCTCTGGCGCTGGCGGAACACTACAGCGTCGTGGTGCCGGACCTGCGCGGCTACGGCCGCTCCTCGAAGCCGGGGACCGCCCCGGACCACGCGCCCTACTCCAAGCGCGAGATGGCGCTCGACATGGTGCAGGTGATGGCCGCCCTCGGGCATGAGCGCTTCCACGTGGGGGCGCACGACCGCGGCGCGCGGGTCGCGCATCGCATGGCCCTCGACCATCCCGGCGCGGTGCGCTCGCTCGCGCTGCTCGACATCGCGCCCACGCGCGAGATGTACCGCGAGACGACGGAAGGCTTCGCCCGCGCCTACTGGCACTGGTTCTTCCTGACCCTTCCGGCGCCCCATCCCGAGACCATGATCGGGGCGGACCCCGAAGCGTTCTGGAGGCTGAAATGCGGGTCGGGCTGGGCCAACGGATCGCCGGGGTTGGACCTGTTCGCTCCCGAAGCTCTGGCCGAGTACCTTGCGTGCTGGACGCCCGAGGCGATCCACGCGTCCTGCGAAGACTACCGCGCGGCCGCCACCATCGACATCGCCCACGACGACGCCGACGGGAAGCGGCGCGTCGCGGCGCCGACCCTGGTGCTGTGGGGCGCGAACGGCGCGGTTGGGCGCTGGTTCGACCCACTCGCCCTCTGGCGCCGCCGTGCCGCCCAAGTGACGGGCCGCGCGCTGCCGGGCGGTCACTACCTCGCCGAGGAGCTGCCCGAGGCGGTGACCGAGGCGATGCTCGAACACTTCTCCACCCACGAGGACAGCTGAATGGCCGACTACCGCATAGCCTCCCTGCCCGGCGACGGGATCGGCCGCGAGGTGATCCCCGAGGGGCGCCGCGCCGCCGACGCCGCGATGGCGCGGGTCGGGCGCACCATCGAATGGGCCGACTACGATTGGTCCTGCGAGACCTACGCCGCTACGGGGCGGATGATGCCCGAGGACGGCGTGGCGCGGATGCGCGACCACGACGCGATCTTCCTGGGCGCCGTGGGCTGGCCCGGCGTGCCCGACCACGTCTCGCTGTGGGGCATGCTGATTCCACTGCGCCGCGAGCTCGACCTTTTCGCCAACGTCCGGCCCGTGCGGCTGATGCCGGGCGTGCCCTCGCCGCTGGCGGGGCGCACGCCCGAGGAGGTGGATTTCGTGGTGGTGCGCGAGAACGTCGAGGGCGAGTACTCGTCGATCGGCGGGCGCATCTACGGCGGCACCGAGCACGAGGCGGCCTACCAGCAGGCCGTGTTCACCCGGCGCGGCTGCGACCGGATCATGGACTACGCGTTCGAGGTGGCCGCCGCCCGGAAGGCGCGCGGCAAGCGCGGCAAGGTGACGAGCGCCACCAAGTCCAACGGCATCGTCCACACCATGCCCTTCTGGGACGAGCGCTTCGAGGCGGCCAAGGCGCGCCATCCCGGCACCCCGACCGACCAGTTCCACATCGACATCCTGTGTGCGCGCTTCGTGACGAACCCCGAATGGTTCGACGTGGTGGTGGGCTCGAACCTCTTCGGCGACATCCTGAGCGACCTGGGACCGGCGGTCGCGGGCTCGATCGGCATCGCGCCGGCAGCGAACCTCGATTCCACCCGGCGCAGCCCGTCGATGTTCGAGCCGGTCCACGGCTCAGCCCCCGACATCGCAGGAAAGGGCATCGCCAACCCCATCGCCGCTGTCTGGACGGCGGCGATGATGCTGGAACATCTTGGCGAGACCGAGGCCGCGGGATT
Organism: Jannaschia sp. W003; assembly: GCF_025144335.1. NCBI lineage: Bacteria > Pseudomonadati > Pseudomonadota > Alphaproteobacteria > Rhodobacterales > Roseobacteraceae > Jannaschia > Jannaschia sp. W003. Next base: position 21,161 of record NZ_CP083543.1, on the reverse strand, counting down.
GATCGAGCGCGCCATGGAGGCCGCACTGGCGGACGATGCGGCGCGCACCGCCGACCTCGGCGGCACGGCCACCACGCGGGCCTCCGGCGACGCGGTCGTGGCGGCGATCGAGCGGGCCTGAAGAGACGCGGGCGGGCAGTCCCCCGGCGGGGCAGCGAGCACAGCGGCGGGAGACGATGTCGTCGGGGCGACATATCTTCCGGCAGGTCGGAGGGTACAGCACCGCCAGCCCCGCGGAAGATCCCGATGATCCGACGACGGCCATCGGCGATCCTGCATCTCGGTAGCCACTTCGACACGTGCCCGCGTCGCTTCGCTCACTTCGTCGTGGCCGCCGAGCGCGCGGCTCGCCGGCGTGACCGACATACCCGCAGCCTGGCTCACGTCCCTTAGAGTCACCATGGGGCCGGCATGGCTCCGTAGCCGCGGAACGCGAGGGGCGGGGCAGGGGGCTCAGGGTCCGACCTCGTCGAGTACCGCCCGCATCCCGGCGATCGCTTCGCTTGCAGCGACTTCTAGTCCCTCGCGCGTCACGTGCCCCGTTAGCGGCAATTCCAGCGTGAGGCGCAGGCCGGGCAGCAGCGCGCGCAGGAGGGCGGCGAGGTCGACCCGGCTCGCGCTTGGGGCCAGTCGATCGGCGCGCGAGGCGTGCGACAGAGCGGTTCCGTCCGGGGGCCATCGCGAAGGCACGTCGTACAGACGTCCGAAGGTTAGGCAGCCGGACGGCACGGCTGCGAGGTCGGCAAGCTGGTTCCGTTTAGCGTTGGAGGGTGTGCAGACCATGTGCACCGCGCCCGGATCAGCGCCGCCGGCGGCAAGGAACGGCTTCCAGTCACAAGGATCGCAGACGGATGCGAGCTGAATGCGCCCCCACCACATTCATCGGGGTCTCAATGACGGACGGCGTGAGATACGAACCAGGGGTCGGCTTTGCTACCGGTTTGCTGATGAGACGCTTCGGCGGCGGGTATTCACCGGATCGGCGGCCCAATGCTTGCCGCGCTGACGAAACGACCGGGACCACACCCCGCCGCCTACTCCGCCCGCGTGATCTGGTCCATCAGCGCGGCGCGGTCGGTCATCTGCCAGGTCTCGGCGATGGCGCCGTCCTCGATGCGGTGCACCGCGATGGCGCCCACGGAGACGTCGCGGCCCGTGGCGGGGATGCCGAAGAGGGTGCCGTCGTGCCGTCCGTGGACGGTGCCGCGCACCGTGACGGTACCCTCGGCGGCGATCACGTCATCGACTTCGAAGCGCACGCCGCTGAGGCCCTCGGCGACCTCGGCGCGCAGGGCGATCACCGCCGCCGCGTCGCGGTCGGGCTCGGAGCCGGAGACCCCGCGCGACACCCATTCCGGCGACACCACTTCGCCCAGCGAGGCCGCGTCGCCGGCGTTGAGCGCCGCATAGTAGCGCTCCACCATGTCGAACGCCTCGTCCTCGGCCAGCAGCGGCGAGGCGAGCGCGTCGGCGAAGTGGCCCACGTCGGGCGTCGCCGACTTCAGCCGCAGGTAGCCCAGCACCTGGTTGCCGCGGTCGGGGTCGAGCACGAGGATCTCGCCCTCCAGCACCCTGAACTGCGTCAGCTCCTCGATGTTGGTGTAGTGGGTCACGATGAGGAGGGGGCCCTTCCGCTCCGGATCGCCATCCCATTCGGAGACGCGCCGGGCCAGCACGGTCGTGTTCCGGGCACCCTGCAGCGACAAGAGGAGGTTGAGTTCGTCGTCGGTCTCGACGGGCATCGCGGCGGCCGCCTCGGGATCGACGTGTGCCACCCCTTCGAGCAGGCTCTCCACGGTCTGCTGGTTGCGGCACCACCGGCTGGCGACGATGCGCGAGGGCAGGACGTCGTTGGCGGCCATGAGCGCGCCGAGGTCGCGCATGCGCGCGCGGCCCTCCTCGATCATCACGCGCTGGTTCGCGCAGTCGTCCGGCGCCACGTCCTTCACGTCGAGCTTCGACCAGTCCGTGGGCCCGTGCCGCATCAGGAACACCACGTCGTCGCGCGTGAACATCTCGGTGATGAGCTGGTAGGGCTCGAAGCGCAGCACGTCGTCGACGCCGGCCGCGCCGGGGCCCGAGCCGGCCTCCATCGACATCTCGCCCATGTGGGTCGTGACTTGGGTGACCTTGCCCGCGGGGGCGTCCGATGCGGTCTGGGCCGTGGCGGGGACGGCGAGCAGCGCGGCGAGGGCGAGCGCGAAGCCGGCCGCGAGGAGGGGCAGGGCTAAGGCGAGGGGTCGGATCATCGGGCTCTCCTTGGGAAACGCGGGACGGCGCGCGGACACCGGACGTCTCGCGCCCCGATCTCGCGGGCGCGGACGACCTGTTCCTCGCCCCGCCCAATGTAGACCGTCATCGACGGGAAGGCGAAGGCCGTGCCGCATTCCGCGACGATCTTCATGACGGCGAGGTTCATTTGCTCGCGAACGGCGAGGCTGGCGGCGCCGACGCGCGCGACGGTGGCCCATGCCCCGCGGGTCGCGCCGGCCGCGCGGGTGGTGGACCGGGCGTCCGGAACGAGGCGGTCGAGGTCCGGCGTGAGGCCGTCCCAGGTCTGGCCCTCGAATGCGGCCGAGATCGGGTATTCGGGAAGCAGTCCTTCCGAGCAGTCGCGCGCCGCCCGAGGTCTCGGGATGCCCGGATGCCCGCGAAGCCGCACCGCCCTTCGGGGACACAGGGGAGGCGACGATCGGACATTTGCTCACGACGGAGTGGACGACGTGGCTCCGCCAACGACCTCATCCAGTGACGCAACGTCGTTCAGAACGAACTGAACATTATGGTTGCCGTGCGCGTCACCTTCGCACTACGCAGCAGCGACCCGGCGGAGCCCCCATGACCGATCCCGACCCCAAGACCCTGTTCGTCGAGACCGTGGGCACCATCGCCCAGGGCGACGGCCTGCCGCGCAACACCGGGCGGGTGATGGCCCTGCTGCTGTGGGAAGGCGAGGCAGTGCCCTTCGGCGCCCTGGCCGAGCGGCTCGGCATCAGCCGCGGCTCCGTGAGCAGCGCCGTGCGCATGCTGGAGGAGCGGGGCCTCGTGCGCCGGTCGGCGCGTCCGGGCGAGCGGGGCGACCGCTTCGAGATGGCGCCCGATCCCTTCGCCACCCTTCTCGAAGGCCACGCCACGCGCACGGCGCGGGTCGGCGCGCAGGTGGGCGCGATCGTGGCGGGGGTGGACTCGGCGCCGCACCGCGACCGCGTGGCCCGCTACGCGGCCTTCTACGACACCCTGTCCCGCAGCCTCCACGACGCCGCGGCCACGTTGCGCGACGGCCCCGTATCCGGAGACGATGCATGACCGACGACCCGAACGCTGCATCTGCCTCCGACACCGTCGCCGCCACCCCCGCCCCCGAGCCGCTGCGCTTCGACACCGACCGGGGCGCGTGGCGCGCGCGGGCGATCGCCGCCGCGCTGGTGGTGCTGCTGGCGGGCTGGATGGGCTCGGGCTACGTGCTTCCCTCCGAGGAAGCAGCCGAGGGTGCGCCCACTCGCGCTGAGGCGGTGCCCGTGACCGTGGCCGTGCGACCCTCCACCGCCGAGCCGGTCCGCCTGTTCCTCGCGGCCGAGGGCCAGGCCCGCCCCGAGCGCACCGTGCAGGTGCCCGCCGAGACCTCTGGAACCGTGGCCGAGGTGCGCGTCGCCAAGGGCGAGGACGTCGAGGCCGGCGCGGTGATCGCCGTGATCGACGCCGCGCAGCGCGTGGCCGAACTCCGGCGCGCGCAGGCGGACGAGGCGCGAACGCAGCGCGAGTTCGACAATGCGACCACGCTCCTGGGCCGGGGCGCCGGGACGGTCGACCGCGTCGCGCAGGCCGAGGCGGCGCTCGCCTCCGCGCGCGCCGCGCTGGCCGCCGCCGAGGAGCAGATCGCCTCCACCGAGATCGTGGCCCCCTTCGCGGGCCGCATCGAGGGGCTGGACGCGCGCGTGGGCGAGTTCGTGCAGGCCGGCGCCGCGGTCGCCACGCTGGTGGACGCGACGCCCCTGACGGTCGAGATCCGCGTGCCGCAGCAGGCGCTCGCCTCGCTGGAGGTCGGGCTTCCGGCGGAGGTCGCGTTCATCACCGGCCAGACCCGCGAGGGGACGCTCAGCTTCCTCGGCACGGCGGCCGACGCCGAGACGCGCACCTTCCTGGGCGAGGTCTCGGTCCCGAACCCGGGCGGGCTGATCCCGGCGGGCATCTCGGCCGAGGTGCGGATCCCGACGGGCCTGCGCGTGGCGCATTTGGTGTCGCCCGCGATCCTGTCGCTGGGCGACGACGGCGGCTTGGGCATCAAGACCCTGCGCGAAGGGGACGTGGTCGCCTTCGACCCCATCGAGATCGTGCGCGCCGAGAGCGGCGGGCTGTGGGTCACGGGGCTTCCTGATCAGGCCACCATCGTCACGGTGGGGCAGGGCTTCGTCACGGCCGGCGAGCGCGTCACGCCGCGAGCCGAGGGCGAGCTGCTGGCCGAAACCGGGGCCGGGACGCCGCCCGAGGCGGCGCCCGATCCCGCCGCCCCGGGCGCGATGGAGGGCATTCCGCCAGCCGCCGATGCGCAGGAGGCGCCCGATGCGGCCGCGCCGGCGGTGCCAGAGCCCGCCGCGCCCGAGATGTCGGAGGCCCCCGCGGCCGACCCCGAGACGATCACCCGCACCGTCGCCATCGTGCCGGCGGAGAAGGCGGCGCCCGCCGAAACCGAAGCTGCCCCCGCCACCATGCCCCGCCCCGTGCGCGTCGCCGTGGCCCAGGCCCGCCTCGGCGCGCGCGGCTACGACGTCGGCCCCGCCACCGGGCAGGAGAACCCGCGCACCCGCCTCGCCGTGGCCCGCTATCAGGAGGCCGAGGGCCTGCCGAAGTCCGGCGAGCTGGACGATGCCACCCTCCAGCGCCTCGAGACCGCGCCCGCCGCGCCCGCCGAGATCGCGGTGCTGCAGGAGGTGCTGGACGAGCTGGGCTACGATCCGGGCGGCGTGGACGGCGTGCTCGGGCCGGGCACGCAGGCGGCCTTGCGCGACTTTCAGTCCGACGCCGGGCTCGAGCCCACGGGCACGCCCGACCTCGCCACCGGCGCCGCCATCGTGCGCTCCGTGCAGGAGCGGGACCAGTGAACGCCCTGATCGACGCCGCCCTCTCGCGCTCGCGGGTCGTGCTGCTGGCGCTCGCGGCCCTCCTCGCCGTGGGCGCCTTCGCCTACGTGGCGATCCCCAAGGAGTCCTCGCCCGAGATCCCCATACCCAACGTTTACGTGTCCACGGGACTGGAGGGCATCGCCCCCGCCGACGCCGAGCGCGTGCTGGCCGAGCCGCTGGAGACCGAACTGGCCTCGCTTGTCGGGCTGAAGAGCATGACCACGAACGCCGCCGAGGGGCGCGTCAGCATCAACCTGGAGTTCGAGCCGGGCTTCGACGCCGCGGTCGCGCTCGACAAGGTGCGCGAGGCCGTGGACCGCGCGGCGCCCGAGCTGCCGGATGACGCCAGCGAGCCGGTCGTCACCGAGATCAACACCGCGCTCTTCCCGGTCCTCACCGCGATCCTGTCCGGGCCCGTCCCGGAGCGCACCCTCGACGCCATCGTCGAGGATCTGCGCAAGCGCATCGAGGCGCTGGAGGGCGTGCTCGAGGTGGACATCGGCGGCCAGCGCGACCCCCTGCTGGAGGTGCTGATCGACCCCACCGTGTTCGAGACCTACGACATCTCGTTCGACGAGCTGATCGGCCAGATCACCCGCAACAACCGCCTGATCGCCGCCGGCGCCATCGAGACCGAGGCCGGGCGGCTGGTGCTCAAGGTGCCCGGCCTTATCGAGAGCGTCGAGGACGTGCTGAGCCTGCCCGTGAAGGTGCGCGGCGAGACCGTGGTGACCTTCGAGGACATCGCCAGCGTGCGCCAGACCTTCGAGGACCCCACCGGCTTCGCGCGCATCGACGGCCGCCCCGCGCTCGCCCTCGAGATCAAGAAGCGCTCGGGCGCCAACATCATCGAGACCGTGGCCGCCGTGCGCGAGGTGGTGCGCGCCGCCTCCGCCGACTGGCCGCCCACGGTGCGGGTGGACTACCTGCAGGACGAATCCGAGCAGGTCGAGACCCTGCTCGCCGACCTGGAGGCCAACGTGATCGCCGCCGTGGTGCTGGTGATGGTGGTGATCGTCTGGGCGCTCGGCCTGCGCTCGGCGATCCTGGTGGGCGTCGCCATCCCGGGTGCGTTCCTGGCCGGCATCGCCGCGCTCTGGGCCATGGGCTACACCGTGAACCTCGTGGTGCTGTTCAGCCTGATCCTCGTGGTGGGGATGCTGGTGGACGGCGCCATCGTGGTGGCCGAGCTGGCCGAGCGGCGCCTGCAGGAGGGCGCCGCCCCGCGCCGGGCCTACGCGGATGCGGCCTCGCAGATGGCCTGGCCCATCATCGCCTCCACCGCCACCACGCTATCGGTGTTCTTCCCGCTCCTGTTCTGGTCGGGGACGATCGGCGAGTTCATGAAGTTCCTGCCCATCACCGTGATCCTGACGCTGACCGCGTCGCTCTTCATGGCGCTGGTCTTCGTGCCCGTGCTGGGCGGCGCCATCGGTCGGCGCCAGCCGCAGAGTGCGGCCGCCAAGCGCGCGCTGCACCTCGCCGAGCACGGCGATCCGCGCGCGCTCCCCGGCTTCTCGGGCACCTACGTGCGCCTCCTCGATCGCGCGATCCGCCACCCCGGCGTCACGCTCGTGCTGGCTGTCGCAGGGCTGGTCGGGATGGTAGCCCTCTACGCCGAGCACGGTCGCGGCATCTCGTTCTTCCCCGAGGTCGAGCCCGAGTTCATGGCGGTGGAGTTGTCCGCCCGCGACAACTTCTCGATCTACGAGCGCGACGCGCTCATGCGCCAGGTCGAGGCCGCGGTGGGGGACCGGCCCGAGATCGCCTCGGTCTACGCCCGCACCACCAACGGCGCCGGCGGCTCGGAAGAAGTGATCGGCACACTCCAGATCGAACTGATCGACTGGTCCGAGCGCCGCTCTGCCGCGCTGATCGGCGAGGACGTGCGCGAGGCCCTCTCCGCAATCCCCGGCATCGGCGTCGACGTGCAGACCGCCTCGGGCGGGCCGACCTCCGGCAAGCCGGTTAACTTGCGCCTCACGGTGCGCGACCCGGCCGCGCAGGACGCCGCTGTGGCCGCGGTGCGCACGCAGATGGCGCGCATCGGTGGCTTCACCGACATCGCCGACACGCTGCCCCTGCCGGGCGTGGAGTGGTCGCTGGAGGTGAACCGCGCCGAGGCCGCGCGGCTTGGCGCCGACATCAACCTGCTGGGCCAAGCCGTCCAGCTCCTGACCCGCGGCATCACCGTGGCCGACTACCGCCCCGCGGGCAGCGACGGCACCGTCGACATCCGCGTGCGCTTTCCGGCCGAGGACCGCACGCTGGAGGAGTTGCAGGGTCTGCGCGTGCCCACCGCGTCGGGGCTGGTGCCCATCGCCAACTTCGTGCGCTTCGAGCCCTCGCCGCGGACCGGCACCATCACCCGCATCGATCGCGAACGCGTAGTGACCGTGGAGGCGGGGGTCGCACCGGGCGCCAATGTCAACGAGAAGACCGTCGCTCTGCGCACGGCGTTGCAGGCGGCCGACTTGCCCCCCGGCGTGACCGTCTCCTTCGCGGGAGAGGCCGAGGACCAGGCGGCGTCGATGACCTTCCTCGCGGGCGCATTCCTGGCCGCCATCGTTCTGATGTTCGTGATCCTGCTGATCCAGTTCAACAGCTTCTGGCAGAGCTTCGTGGTCATGAGCGCCATCGTCTTCTCGGTGGCCGGCGTGCTGCTCGGCCTCCTCGTCACGGGCCGGCCCTTCGGCATCGTGATGGGCGGCATCGGGGTGATCGCGCTGGCCGGCATCGTGGTGAACACCAACATCGTGCTGATCGACACATACAACGCCCTGAAGCGCGGCGGCATGGCCCCCTTGGAGGCGGCGCTGCGGACGGGCGCGCAGCGGCTGCGGCCCGTGGTGCTGACCTCCGCCACCACGGCGCTGGGGCTGATGCCGATGGTGCTGGGCGCCAACCTCGACTTCTTCCGCCGCGAGATCGTGTTCGGCGCGCCCTCCACGCAATACTGGACCGAGCTGTCGGCCGCGATCGTGGGCGGCCTCGCGGTCGCCACCGTGCTCACCCTCGTGGTGACCCCCGCCATGCTGGTGCTCGGCGAGCGCCGCGCGGACCGGGCCGCGCCCGCAGCCCCGGTGCCGGCAGAGTAGCCCCGCGCGAAGGAGACGCCCGATGAACGCGAACGCAAGCCACGCCGCCGCCCCCCGGGCGCCCGCGCTCGATCCGGCCACTCTCTCGGGTCAGGTGCTGGCACGGGTGCAGATGCCGAATGCAATCCTCGATCCGAATCTGCCGAATGCGACCCAGCGTAGGCTCACGAATCACTGCCGCCGTGCCGGCCTTCCGTCGAGGGCACTATCGAGTTCGATTGGCGTTCCGAGGGGCTGAATGCCGTTATGCGGCTTCCGTAGCTTCAGTGCCCGGCGCAAACCTCGAGAATGGGAGATACGGCATGAGAATCCATGTCACGAGCGTCTTCGTCGACGATCAGGACAAGGCGGAGCGGTTCTACTGCGATGTGCTCGGCTTCGTGGTGAAGACCGACGTTCCGGTTGGAGCACACCGTTGGCTCACGGTCGTGCCCTGCGAGCAGCCGGACGGGACAGAACTGCTGCTGGAGCCGAGCGACCACCCGGTCGTGCAACGCTACCGGGCGGCACTGGTCGCGGACGGCATTCCCGCCCATTCGTTCCAGGTCGACGACCTCGGTGCGGAATGCGATCGGCTGCGAGGGCAAGGCGTCGCGTTCGCGCAGGACCCGACGGACGCTGGGCCCGTCCGGGTGGCGGTCATCGACGATACCTGCGGAAACCTGATCCAGTTGATCGAGGTGCGCGACGCGGGCGGCGGGTAGAACGCCTCTCCCGCCGGCTGCGTCCGGGACCGCGATCACAGAAGCAGATGCGGACCCCGGTCATGAAGGCGTTCGGATCCGGGTGGCCCATTCACCCGAACAGATCGCGAGATCAATCCGACGTTGGAGGCGGAGATGGTGAAGCCCGCCGTTCGACGACAAGCGCCGGCAGGCGCTCGTCTTGCAGGACATCTCTGCGGGAAACGACGAGCCACTCTCGGCCCCTTCGAAAGGGCCGCCGGGCGGCCTCCACCTCAGTCCCCGGCGCCGACCACCGCCTTGCCGCCGCGGTAGACGAGCTTGCCCGTGCCCAGTGCGCCCTTTGCGGCGAGGCGGGTGGTGCCGGCGACGACGTCCACGGTGTTGTCGACCACCTGCCCGGCGGTGCTTGCCGAGAACGCGGCGACGAGGGGCAGGAGAGCGAACAGCGCGAGCGTGCGAACGAGTTTGAACGTCTTGGGGGTCTCCTCCTCGGACCGGTGATCGAGTTCGTCGACGGCGACCGGTGCGGTGCCACCCAAGGTGGGCATACGGCATCGCCCGATGATGAGGGAAACGACAACGGTTTGCCCTTGAGGCGAGCGTCGCTTATCGGGAGGGCATGGACATCACCCTCATGCGGACCTTTCTCGAGGTCGCCGCGAGTGGCAGCTTCGTGCAGTCCGCCGACAAGCTGTTCGTCACCCAGTCCGCGGTCTCGCTGCGGATCAAGCGGCTCGAGGAGCAGCTTGGCCATGCCCTCTTCACCCGCTCCAAGGCAGGCGCGGAGCTGACCGCCGAGGGCGAGGCGTTCTCGGGCTACGCCCTGTCGCTGGTCAAGATCTGGGAGGAGGCGCGCCAGCAGATCGGGATCCCGGACGGCTTCGACAGGGCGATCTCGATCGGTGCCGAGCAGTCGCTGTGGTCACGCTTCGGCTTTCGCTGGATCGACGCGATGGAGGCGCGGATGCCCGATCTGAGCATCCGCGCGGAGTTCGGCCAGCCCGACCGGCTGACGCGGTTCCTCGTGGAGGGGGTGATCCAGGCGTCGCTGACCTACCTGCCGCAGGTGCGGCCCAACCTGCGGGTCGAGAAGCTGTTCGAGGAGGACCTCGTCCTCGTCGCCGGCTGGCCCGATCCGGATCTCGGGCGGATGGACGGGCGCTACGTGATGATCGACTGGGGACCCGAGTTCGTCCAGGCCCACGCGATCGGTCTTCCCGAGCTGAAGTCCGGCAAGACGCTGGCCCTCGGCGCGCTCGCGACGCGCTTCGTGGTGAACCGCGGCCTGGCCGCCTACCTGCCGGCCCGCGCGGTCGCGCCCCTGATCGACGCCGGGCGCCTCCACCTTGTGCCCGACGCACCGATCTTTCCCTACCCGGTCTGGCTGGTCTGGCGCGAGGACATGGACGAAGCGGTGCGGGACGGGGCGCGCAAGGCGCTGGCGGACGTGGTCGGCGCGGCGGTGGAGGCGCAGGAGGCCGTGCTTGAGGATCTGGAAGACGCATCGGAAGAAAGCGTCGGAACCCTCGGCGCGAGCCATGAGGATTAGTGTCCTCAAGCTTGCTTGTTTTGAATTTCAATCGCGCGTCGTGCCCCGCTACCTCACCCTCAACGGAAAGCGGCGGCATGGATGATCCTGTCGGCGGCCTTTCCACCGAGAGGACCGCTTCAATGAAGACGCTGTTCGCAACCACTGCCGCGCTCGCCCTCGTTCTTGGCGCGCAGGCCCACGCGCAGGCCACCAACCTCACCGGCGTGGAGCGGCTCGACGACCGCATCGACGACATCACCGAGGACGCGCAGGACGACCTCGCCGAGGGCCAGGACGCGGAGCGCTTCTCGACGCTCGGCGTGCCCCAGGGCCTGCGCGGCTCGGCCGCGCTCACCTTCTCGGGCGCCAACGGCAACACCGACACCGGCGAGCTCTCGGCCGCGGCGCGCATGACCTACGGCGTGGGCCAGTTCTCGCACAGCTTCGGCCTCGCCGCCGAGTTCGGCGAAGCCAACGGCACGCGCAACGAGGAGAAGTTCTTCGCCACCTACGAGGGCACCCGCGCCTTCACGCCCGCCCTCTACGCCTTCGGCACGGGCCGCTTCGAGTACGACGGCTTCGCCACCGTGGAGCGCGACGCGTTCCTGGGCGGCGGCCTCGGCTACCGGATCCTGAACACGCCCCAAGCCGCCTGGCGCGTGCAGGCCGGCCCCGGCATCCGCTACACCGACCTCGCCAGCGGCACCGACGAGACCGAAGGCGCCGGCATCCTGTCGTCGCGCTTCTTCTACGGCCTGACCGACGCGGTCTCGCTGACCAACGACACCGACGTGCTGACCTCGGACATCAACACCCTGGTCACCAACGACTTCGGCGTGAACTTCCGCGTGAGCGACAACCTGTCGACCCGCGTGAGCTACCGCACCGAGTACAACGACGATCCCCTGCCGGGCTTCCGCAACGCCGACAACACCCTCGGCGTGTCCCTCGTCGTCGGCTTCTGAAGCCGGCGCCACTCATCACGATCGCAGCCGGCGGCGGCATCCCGCCGCCGGCTCCCCCGAACGCCACACGGACCAGAAGGTCCGGATGGCGTTTTACTCTTGGATATCTCGCAACACGGCCCGCAAGGTTGTAGTTCAGGCGGCGAGGTCGTGCCGAAGCACTACGCGGACGCGAGCGGGATTACGGATATCGGTGCTGGTGGAAGAGGTCCTAAGGCCTCGCAATCGGCCTCGCTGTCCCAACCGTCAGCGGCTACGCAGCATACCATCCCCCGGCAGTCGCTCGACGCCAGGTTCAAGGTCGCTACGTGCGGCTGGCGAGCGCTGATCTCCGGTACCCACACCAACCGCCATCAACTTCACGCCATGTTCGACGCCCCTTCGAGGGTAGCACGGTGCTTACCTGCGCGCGAAAGAGCCCTTCCCGTCTTTCACGAGTATAGAGCCACCGCCTGTCGCGCGTAGACCGCCGTGCTATCTCGCGCCCATCCGCGTATCGCGTTCTTGCCAGGGTCGCGATCAGTTCACGCGAGGCGGGGCCCCTATCCCATATCCGATATCTCGAGGCACGGCGGTTCTGATCGCACCTTGGAGAGCGTGGTCCCGGGATCGTCCGCGGCCACAGGGGTGGCGCGCGCCGATCCCGCGCCGGCCGATCTGGTCCCTCAGCCCGCATCCGGCGGCAGGACGAGTATGGCGCGGAAGTCGTTGACGTTGGTCAGCGTCGGGCCCGTCACGACCTGTCCACCAGCGGCGGCGAAGAATGCGTGGGCGTCGTTCCCGGCCAGCGCGGTGGCGGCATCGACGCCTGCCGCGCGGGCGCCGGCCAGCGTGTCCGGGCCGGCGTAGGCGCCGGCGACCTCGGCGGCGCCGTCCACGCCGTCTGTGTCGCAGGCGAGGACGTGGATGCGCGGGTGCCCGTCGAGCGCCAGCGCCGCCGCGAGGGCGAACTCGGCGTTGGGACCGCCCGTGCCGTCGCCCCGGCGCGTGACGGTGCACTCGCCGCCCGACAGGAGGAGGGCGGGCGCGTCCGATGCCCGCAGCCCGGCGGCGACGTCGAGGGCCGCCCTCGCCTGCGCCGCGCCCAGCTCGCGCGCCTCGCCCTCCAGCGCGTCGCCGAGGGGGCGCACCGCGACCCCAGCTGTGCGCGCAACCTCTGCGGCGGCCTCCAGCGAATGGCGCGGCGCGGCGATCACGCGCACCTCGGACCGCGCCAGCCGCGGATCGGTCGCCGGAAGCGCGCCTTCGGAGGCGACGAGGACGTCGCACAGCGCCCGAGGCAGATCAATGGACCAGCGGTCGAGGATCTCGGTCACGGACGCGCCGCCCGGATCGCGGTCGCCTACGGTCGGGCCCGAGGCGATCTCCGAGGGGTCGTCGCCTGGCACATCTGAGATGACGAGGCTCAGGACGCGGGCGGGGTGGCAGGCGGCGGCGAGGCGGCCGCCCTTCACCATCGACGCCGCCTTGCGGACCCGGTTCATCGCCCCGATCGGCGCGCCCGAGCGCAGGAGCGCGGCGTTGAGCGCCTGCTTGTCGGCCAGCCCCAACCCGGGCGCCGGCGCGCAGAGAAGCGACGAGCCGCCGCCCGAGATCAGCGCGATCACGAGGTCGTCCGGTGTCAGTCCCTCCACCAGCCGCAGGAGCCGCGCCGTGGCCGCCAGCCCCGCCTCGTCGGGCACGGGATGGGCGGCCTCGGCGATCTCGATCCCCGCGCAGGGGCGCGCGTAGCCGTAGCGCGTGAGGACGAGTCCCTCGCAAGGGCCGTAATGGGCCTCGACCGCCTCGGCCATGCGCGCGCTGGCCTTGCCCGCGCCGATCACCAGCAGACGCCCCGCGGGCCGCTCGGGCAGATGCGGCGGCACCACCGCGAGGGGGTCCGCGCGGGCGACGGCGACGTCGAACAGGCCGGCGAGGAAGGCGCGGGGGTCGGCAGGCATCAGCGGGCGAGCCGGGCCGCGTAGTCGCTGACCAGGAGGTGGGTCGGCGGCGCGTCCTCCTCAATCTCCGAGAACCGGCCGATGGGGTCGCGGAAGACGTTGTCGGTCTCGTCGTCGTTCACGGTCGAGACCTCGCCGATCAGCACCTCGCCGCCCTCGCCCCAGAAGGCGTGCCAGTCGCCGGGGCGGAGCGTCACGCTCTCGCCCGGCTCTAGGCGCAGCTTCTCGCCCGGCCCGTAGTCGCGCGCGATCCCGTCGAGCCACACGCGCCCGCCCCGGTCCTCGGCGAAGCCGCCATCGTCGTCCGAGCCGTAGAGCTCCACGACCAGGGTCGCGCCGCCGCGGTTGATGATGTCCTCGGCCTTCAGGCGGTGGGTGTGCATCGGCGAGAGCTGGTCCTGCCCCGAGATCAGCAGCTTCTCGGCGTAGCACATGCCGCCGCCGCGCTGGAGGTCCGACAGCAGGCCGTTGCGCAAGGTGAACAGGAACAGCCCCATCTCGGCATAGCGTCCCGCGCCGTAGTCGGTGACGTCCCAGCCGCAACGGGCGTCGATCACGTGCCGCGCCTCGTCCGCCCGCGCCGCCAGCTCGTCCGGCGACCACCGGGCGAAGGGCGGCAAGGCGAAGCCGTGGCGGGCGATGGTCTCGGCCCCCTCGGCGATGAGCTGGTTGATGCGCGAGCGCTTCATGCGGGCTGCCTTTCGCGGGAGAGGAACTCGATTACCATCGCCGCCGTCCACGTGAACCGTCCGCCGCCGCAGGGGGCGCCGGTCTGCGGATCGTAGTACTCGGCGAAGCCGCTGTCTGCGATCAGCGCGAGACTGTCGGCCACGATGCGCTCCGCCACCGCCGTCTCTCCGGCCGCGCGCAGGCCGTCGGCGATCATGTAGTTGACGATCAGCCAGAGCGGGCCGCGCCAGTAGCGGCGGCCGTCGTACTCGGGGGCGGCCGGGTCGTGGCTGGGCACCGCGAAGCGCGCCCGCTCGGCCAGCGCCTCGATGCGGCGCGCGATGGCGGCGGCACGGGGGGCGGGGACGGGCGCGAAGGCCGCGAGCAGGCCGCCCACCGAGGGGCTGTCCACGGGCGCGCCGGCGACGCGGTCCCAGCACAGGTACTGGCCGTGCGCCTCGCTCCAGAGGCCGTCCAGGGCCGCGAGGCCCCGCTCGGCTTGGCCGCGCAGCCGCGCCGCGAGCGCGCCCTCGGCCAGTTCGTCGGCGAGCCGCGCGAGGTCGAAGCCGGAGCGCACGAGGATCGCGTTGAAGCCCGGATCGACCACACGGAAGGGCGAGGCGTCGTGGATCTTCGCGTTGTCCCAGCCGAGGTCCCGGAACCCCTGCACGAGGGCGACGTATCGCTCGTACTGCTCTTGCGTGGGCCGGTGCGCGGGGTTGGCGTGGCCCGTATCGCGGCGCACGAAGGGCTCGACCCCTTCGGTGGAGACGCGGGCGAGGGCGGCGTCCCAGTCAACGGAGTTGTCGCGCCCCGACTCCCAGGGGTGGACGATCGCCACCAGCCCGGTGCCCTCGGGGTCGCGGCAGCGCATGAACCAGTCGTGCCAGGCGGCGATCTTCGGCAGGAGGGCGCGGGCGGCGCGCTCGGCCGCCGCGCGGTCCCGCGCGCGCTCGACCAGCCGTGCCAGCGCGAAGCCCGCCACGGGCGGCTGGGTGATGCCCGAGGTCGGCACGGCGCGCCCCGTGCGCCAGACGTCGGGGCCGGGGAAGTAGCCGTCGTCGGGCTGGTGGAACACGATGTGGGGGACCATGCCGTCCTCCCACTGGTGGTCCAGCAGGGTCTCGATCTCGCGGAAGGCGCGGGCCTCGTCGAAGCGGGCCTGCCCCAGCGCGGTGAGGCACGAGTCCCAGTTCCACTGGAACGGGTAGAGGCCTTCGGTCGGCACGGTGTAGGTGCCCCGGTCGTTGGCACGGAGGATCGCCTCGGCCTCGCGCAAGAGGGCGGCGGTGTCGAGCGCGGTCATGCCACGGCCCTCGTGGTCTCGGGGTCGAACCAGCGCACGCGCTCGGGCATCGACGCGAGGCGGATCGCGTCGCCGGGGCGCAAGCGGAGGTCGCTGTCGAGCACGGCGCGGATCATGGTGCCGTCCACCTCGCAGGTCACCAAGAGGTGGGCGCCGAGGGGCTCCACCAGCTTCACGGTCGCGGGCAGCCCATCGTCGGCGAGACGCATGTCCTCGGGGCGGATCGCGTAGCGCAGGGGGCCGTTCGCAGCGGTCGGCCCGCTCACGGTCTCTCCGGCCACGCGCCAGCGGCCGTCGCCGGCCTTCTCGGCGCGCAGGAAGTTCATGGGCGGGTTGCCGATGAAGCCGGCCACGAACTCGGCCGCCGGGTTGCGGTAGACCTCGATGGGGCTCGCGGCCTGCACGATCCGGCCCTCGTGCATGACGCTGATGCGGTCGGCGAGGCTCATGGCCTCGACCTGGTCGTGGGTGACGTAGATCGCGGTGGTCTTGGACTCGGCGAGCACGCCCTTCAGCTCGGCCCGCATCTCGAGGCGCAGGAGCGCGTCGAGGTTGGACAGCGGCTCGTCCATCAGGATCACGTCCGGCTCCATGGCGAGCGCGCGGGCCACGGCGACGCGCTGGCGCTGGCCGCCCGACAGCTCGCCCGAGTAGCGCTTCAGGAGCTGCTCGATGTGCATCAGCGAGGCGGTGCGCTCCACGCGGCGCTTCACTTCGTCGTTGGGCAGCTTCTGCATCCGCAGCCCGAAGCCGATGTTCTCGAACACGGTCAGGTGCGGGAACACGGCGTAGTTCTGGAACACCATGGCGATGCCCCGGTCCTTGGGGGGCAGGTGGTCGACCCGGCGCCCGCCGATCCAGACCTCGCCTGTGGTGGCGGTCTCCAGGCCCGCGACGATGCGCAGGAGTGTGGTCTTGCCGCAGCCCGAGGCGCCGAGCAGCACCATGAACTCGCGGTCGGCGACGACGAGGTCGATGCCGTGCAGCGCCTGGTAGCCTCCGAAGCGCTTGGAGACGTTCCTGATCTCGATTTCTGCCATCGGTCTCTCCTTCGGGCCCCCGCCCCGCCTCAGCGGTTGGCGATGCCCCACATGGCGAACAGGTACTTGCGCACGGCGAAGATGAAGACGAGCGCCGGCACGACGAGGATGAAGCCGCCTGCGAACTTCAGGTGCAGCGGCGACTCGGCGAGGCTCTGGAGCAGGAACGCCGGCAGGGTGCGGTTCTCGATTGTGAGCACCGCGGCGGCGAAGACCTCGTTCCAGGATATCACGAAGGCGAAGATCGCCGACGCGGTGATGCCCGGCAGGATCAGCGGCAGCACCACCTTGGTGAAGGCGGTGAACCGCGTGCAGCCCAGCGTCCAGGCCGCCTCCTCCAGCTCCACGGGGATGCCCGAGAACAGCGAGAAGGTGATCAGCACCGCGAAGGGGATCGCGAGCGTGGTGTGCACGAAGGCGAGGCCGAGCACGGTGTCGTCCAGCCCGACGCGGATGAACAGCACCGCGAGGGGCAGGGCGAGCAGCGGCAGCGGGAAGGCGCGCGTGAGCAGGATCAGGAGGCGGAACAGCTCCTTGCCGCGGAACTCGAAGCGCGACAGCGCGTAGCCCGCGGGCGCGCCCACGAGGATCGACAGGATCATGGTCAGCACCGCGACCTCGAGCGACGACCACAGCGCGTCGATCATGCCCTGGTAGCGGGTGAAGAACGCGAGGCTGCCGAGGTCGAACTCCGGCACCGCGGACTTCGGGAAGCTGTTCACCGCCTCGGGTGAGCTGAGGGTGTTCACCAGGAGCAGGTAGAGGGGCACCAGCACCCAGGCGCACAGCAGCACCACGCCGGCCACGTAGAGGAAGCTGCCCGCGCTGCGGACGGGGATCGGGGCCGGATCGCCCGTCGCGGCGGGCGCGGCCATGGAGGCCTGGCTCATATGGTGGCTCCCTTGGGCACGCGCAGGGCGCGCAGGATGACGAGGGTGGCGGCGATCGAGATGGCGAGGATGATCAGCGCCAGGGCGGCGGCCGCGCCGCTGTCGTTCAGGTCGAACTGGTAGGCGTAGGTCTGGCCCATCAGCACCGGGAACAGCGTGCCGCCGAGGGCGGCGACCACGGCGAAGACCTCGAAGGCCAGGATCACCCGCAGCACCAGCGCGGTCTGCAGCGAGGGCCGCAGGAGCGGCAGGGTCACGCGGGTGAACTGCTTCCAACGCGAGGCGCCGAACACCTCGGCGGCCTCGTAGTACTCCTTGGGGATCAGGCCGATGCCGGCCACGATGATGACGAGCATGATCGCGGTGGCGCGCCAGATCTCGGCCAGCGCGATAGCCAGGAACACCATGGGCAGGTTCTGGTAGCTCAGGAAGCTCACGGGCCGGTCGATCAGGCCGAGGCCGGACATCATCGAGTTGAGGAAGCCCGACTGCTCGAAGATCGCGAGCCAGATGATGCCCGCCGCGAGGTCCGAGATCCCCAGCGGGATCGTCCAGACGTAGAGGACCAGATCGCGCCCCTTTTTCATCCGCACCACCATGGTGGCCATCAAGAGCGACAGGGCCAGCTGGATCGGCACCACCACGGCGGCGAGCAGCAGCGTGTTGCCCAGGGTCGCGTTGAACTTCCAGTAGCCGGTCACCTCGCGGAAGTTCTCGAGGCTCCACGCGCCGTCGTCGGTGAAGGCGACCTGCGCCACCAGCACGAAGGGGTAGATGAAGAAGACCAGCAGGAAGAGCGTGACCGGCAGGATCAGCAGGTACGGCAGGCGCGCGGAATTCATGCGAGACGCTCCGGCTTCGCGGGGGAGGGAGGGGGTGCGCCCAGGCCGGGGAGAAGCGGCCCGGGCGCACGTGTCAGTGGCTACGCGCCAGTCACTCGACCGGGCAGGCGCCCTCCGACGGGGCGTCCGGGGCCCAGCAGGGGGCGCCGGTCTCTTCCATGATCGCGCGCAGCGTCTCGGCCTGCTCGTCGAGCACGTCGCGCACCGGCTGGCCGGCGAGCACGATCCGCTCGAAGGTGTCCGAGAAGACGCGGGAGAAGTCGCCGCCCTTGTCGCCGAGGCCGGCCGGCAGGAGGCCGGGGTTGGCGTCGGCCGAAGCGCTCATCTTCGCCACCGCGTCTCCGGCCGCCTTCACCGCCGGGGGCAGGTCATCGGGCAGCTCCACGTCGACCACCGGAAAGAAGTTGGTGGCGCGCAGCGTGGCGATCTGGGTCTCGGGCTCCATCATGTAGGCCACCAGTGCCTTGGCCTCGTCCATGTCGGGCGCGGTGGTCGGGATCGCGAGGCCCGCGAGCACCGGCATGAAGCCGCGGCCCGAGGGTCCGGCGGGCGCCGGGAAGGCCACGAAGTCGTCGGGGCGCTGGTTGAAGGCGTCCGCGAGGCGCGAGGTGTGGTCGAAGGCGATCCACACGTCGTCGTTCAGCAACTGCTCCTGCATGAACGAGAAGTTCGTGGACGACGGGTTGGTGTGGCTCCAGAGCTCCTTGAAGGTCTCCCAAGCCGTGACCGCTTCGTCCGAGGCGAAGGTGCGGACCACGCCGTTCGTGAAGGACGGGTAGAGGTAGCCTTGGAAGAAGCGGTGCTTCAGGCCCTTGGGGCCGGCCGGGAAGCCGAACAGCTTGCGGCCCTCGCCCTCCTCAACGGCGGCCGACCAGGCGATCAGCTCGTCGTAGGTCAGCGCGTCGATGTCGGCGCCCTCGGGAAGGTAGTCCAAGGCCTTGCGGTTCGCGGCCATGATGTAGGAGGCCTGCATCCACGGCATGTAGCGCATGGAGTCGGTGCCCAGCATCGACAGCTCGTTGAACGTGTCCGAGGTGGACTGCACGCCGAGGTCGCCCAGGGGGACCATCGCGTCCGGGTCGAGCGCGGCGAAGTCGCCATGCAGCGCGCCCAGAACGCCGATCGAGCCGCTGCCGGCCTCGAGCTCGGCCTGGAGGCGGGTCAGCCAGGGGCCGCCCTCGTTGGGCTGGAAGTCCACCTCGGAGGGGGCGCCAGCGAGCACCTGCTCGCGCATGGCCTGCGCCTCCTCGGCAGGGCGGGCCTGCGTGGACCACATCAGGACCTCGGCGCTCGCGGCGGCGCCCCAGAGCAGGGCGGCGGCGGAGGCCGCGGCGGCGAGCTTGCGTCGTTGGGTCATCGTTCTCTCCCTTTGGCGCCCGGCACGCGCGGCCGGGCTTCGTGTGTGCCGTCCGCGCCGCGCCATCCCCGCGCCACGGATCCCGGTCGGCGGCGCACGGATGCGCACGGACATCGCCCCGCGCCGATGCGTAAGGTTTGATACATCGTTATATCATCTGTCAACGGTTAGTTTCGGCCCGGTCTGGCACGGATTGCCCGTTTCCGGTGCTGGATTTGCTTGCTACGCCTCTCCGGGCGCGCATTCCTGCAAGAACGTTATACCGCCCGAAGGACCCCCATGCCCCGCAAGCCCACCCTCGGAACGGTCGCCAAGGAGGCAGGGGTGTCGATCCCGACCGTGAGCCAGGTGATGCGCGGCACGGGGCGCATCTCCGAGGAGACCCGCGCCAAGGTGCTGCGCGCCGCCGCGGCGCTGCACTACCTGCCCAACTCCCAGGCCGCGGCCATGCGCTCGGGCGAGCGGCGCGAGATCGGGTTCGTTCTCAACCGCCTCGGCAACCCCTTCAACGCCGAGGTCGTCAGCGGCGCGGTCGACCTGCTGGAGGCCGAGGGCTACCTCGTCTCGCTGCTCGACGGGCAGGACGACCCGGACAAGCAGTTCCGGCAGATCGAGGCGTTCATCCGCCACGGGCGGGGCGGGCTGATGTGGGTGCCTGCCGTGGGCACGCCGCCCCGCACCCTCGACCTGCTCGCCGCCCACGACGTGCCCACGGTCACGTTCCTTCGGCCTGCCGGGGGGCGCTTCGACTACGTGGGCATCCGCAACGCCGAGGCCACGGGCGCGGCCACGCGCCACCTCGCCGCGCTCGGACACCGGCGCATCGCCTATCTCGGCGGCACCGACATGACCTACGTGCGCGAGCAGCGCATCGCGGGGTATGGCGCGGCGATGCGGGATGGCGCCCTGGGCGAGCCGGTCATCTGGCCCTCGCCCGACGGGCGGCGCGCGGGGATGGAGGCGATGGCGGCCCTGCGCGCGGCCCACCCCGGCGTGACGGCGGTGGTGTGCAACGGCGACATGGTGGCGCTGGGGGCCTGCATCGCCCTGGCCCGCGAGGGGCTGGTGCCGGGGCGCGCGGTGTCGGTGGTGGGCTTCGACGACATCGAGGACGCGGCGCTCGCGATCCCGCCCCTGACCACCATGGCGACCGCGCCCGCGCGCCTCGGGCGGCGGCTGGCGCGCGTGCTGCTGGGCCGCATCGGCGACCCCGAGGGGCCACCCAGCGTGACCGAGGTCGCCGCCACCCTCGCCGTGCGCGCCACCACGGGGCCGCCGGTGTAAGCGTGCTCAGGCGGCGGCGTGCGTCCCCGCGAGGCGGCCGAACACCGCGCCCGAGGTGAGGCCCGAGCCGCCGGGGTAGCCCTCGTAGAACACGCCGCCCACCATCTCGCCGCAGGCGTGGAGGCCGGCGATCTCGGTCCCGTCCTCGCGCATCACCGCGCCCCGGTCCGAGACTCGGAGGCCGCCGTAGGTGAAGGTAATGCCCCCGGTGACGGGATAGGCGCGGAACGGACCCTGCTCGATGGGCTGGGCCCAGTTGCTCTTGGGCGGCGCGATCCCCCGCGCGGCCTTGCCGTCGAGCGCGGTGGGGTCGAAGGCCGCCTCCCGGTCGCAGGCGGCGTTGTAGGCCTCCAAGGTCGCGCGCGCGCCCTCGGGGTCGACGCCCGCGAGCTGCGGAATCAGCGCATCTAGCGTGTCGGCCTCGACGTAGTGG
>NZ_CP083542.1 GCF_025144335.1 Jannaschia sp. W003 | reverse complement strand
GAGACCTCCAGGCCTCGCGCAGGCGGGTCGCATCACCGCGCTCGATCATGCCGTGCGCCGCGACCCCGACGCCTCCGCCGCGCAGGGCCACGGTCTCGTATGTCATGGACATGGAAGGTGTCGGCTGCAACCATGCCAGGGAAAGGATTATGGCGGTCAGGACGAACTGGGGAATGGTACAGCGATCGGGCATCACGCGCATCCTCGTCACGTCCTTGTCCGCGATCGTCGTGCCGACCCTGCTCTGGATCGTGCCGGCCGCCGCGCAAACGAGCGCCGCGATCACCGAACCCGAGTTTCGCTGCATCCTCGAGCACGCGCAAGCTTACCGCCGGCAGGGCGACGAGATCGTCCTCAACTTCAGGACCTGCCCCGCCGAGCCGAGCCGCGTCGAGAAGCTGGAAGCTTGGGAAGCGCAAAACTTCTTTCCGCAGCCCACCTTCTCTGTCGAGCCCGACACCGAGCCGGTAGCGCCAGAGGACGTGCCGGTGCTGATGATCTCGGGGCGCGAGTTCGACTGCCTCATCTCGCATCCCGAGGCGATCGAGGTCGACGCCGCTACGGGCCGGTTCCTCGTCCTCCCGGACAGCTGCCGCAGCAACCCGTGATGCTGGCTCGAATCGGGACGCGACTGCCCGAGCGGGCGATGACCGCGATCAAGTTTGTCGGCAGCGGCGCGGTCATCGGCGGCGCGATCGCCTCGACGGCGGCCTTCTTCTGGCAGGAGCATTGGGAGCAGGACCGCGAGCGGCGCGAGGCGCTGGAATCGCTCATCGTGACTTGGCACAGCGACTATATCGGGCAGCATCGGGACAGGGTCTCGTTGTTCCTGCTCGAACCTGCCGGCGTCGAGATGCGGTCGCGCCCGCCGGCGGAATACGGCGGGCGCCTCACCGCGGCCTTTGCGCGCGCGCCGGAGCTGGTGCTCTCGGTCTCGATCATCGCCTCCTTCTATCGGTCGGTCGACTTCTGCATCCGGGACAAGAGATGCGACGCGGAGCGCACCCTAGCCGCCTTCTCCCCTTCCGCGCGCGAGTTCCACCGCGCCTTCGCGCCGCAGTTGCGGCTGATGGATTGCGAGTTGCGCTACGATGGGGTCGAGGATCATGTACTCGCTATAGCCCGTCTCGAGAAACCCCTGCCCTCCTTCCCGCAGCGCTGTGGGTCATAGCGGTCCGGTTCGCGATTGTGCGTTCTCGCTCGGTTGACTCGTCCAGAGCCTCATAACTGCACCGGGGGAGACTATTGCGTTGCTGGTTGGTTGGCGAGGATGCTGCATTCCCTATGCCGAGGTTAGACGGGGCACGCCATGCGCCGTGATCCGTTCGAGGGACATCGGCTTCCGCGTGAGGTGATCCTGCCTGCCGTGCGCTGGCGCTGCCGGTGTCCGCTCTCGAACCAGGATGTCGCCGATCTGCTGGCGGAGCGCGGGATCATCGTGGATCGGGCCACGGTCTTCCGGTGGGTGCAGACGTTCGGTCCCGAGATTGCCAGACGTGCGTATGCCCACCGCGGCTGGCGGGGCCTGAACTGGCACGCGGACGAAACCTATGTCCGTGTCGGCGGGCACTGGCGATATCTCTGGCGGGCAGTGAACCAGAACGGCCGGTTCATCGATTTCCGGCTGACGACCAGACGGGATGCGAAAGCCGCCAAGGCCTCCCTGAAGCAGGCCGTCCAGGGGGCCCGCCTCCACCGGCCGGTCTCCATCTGCCCGGACAAGGCCCCCGGATACCGAAAGACCATCCAAGACCTGAACCGCCAATTCGATCCCCACATAGGCAGCATCCTGCATATCGACCGGAAGTGGCGAGACAACCGGATCGAGAGCGATCATGCGGCGCCGAAGCGCCTGCTCGGAACACGGCGGTCTTTCCGCTCGCTGCGATCCGCCAAGGCGACGCTTGCGACGATCGAGACGACCCGGACCATCAAGAACGGCCACATCTCGAACAAGGCACTGGGTGTTCGCGGAGAGATCCACTTTGTCCGGGGATCTGTTCGGTCAAGCCGCCTGACGCGCAGACCATGGAACTGCATCTGCGCACAGCCGGCTAACGCAACAGTTCCTTTCAGAGTGAGAGCAGTGTGATCGAGACGCTCATGTCTAAGCATGGCGCACCGGCCGAGGCACTGCGATCCCTCGATAGAAATGCGGCAAGTATATCCAGTGAGGACGTTGCAATGCCTATACGTTGTGGGCGGAAGATGTTGGGTTGATCGAGCGGTCGTCAGGTTCTTCCGACAGGATCATCCGGGTTCCGGCGCGCGGTGCAGTGCGGGACCATCCGGGTGTCTCACCGCGCAGAACCGCTCTCCTCGCTCAAGGCCCCGGCAGCGAGATCTTCCAATGCGGCGAGGTCCTCGCGAGCGGCGGCCTCGCGGGCGGATCGAAGATGCCCGCGCGCGACCCCTGCGCGGCCGGTCGCGGCGGCTAGGCGGGCGAGGCCGAGATGGCACCGCGCCGCATGGCTGCCGCCGCCGGAGCGGTCCATCTCTAGGCATCGCTGCAACGCGACCGCGGCACGGCGCCGCGCAGATGGGCGGAGGCGCGCCCATGTGAGCAGGTCCGCGAGGCCGGGGCGGACGGCGGGGCGCCGCGCGCCCGGCGCCGGCAGGCCTCCCACCGCCAGGAGGACTTCGGCGCGCAGCAGGAGCGTCTGCCGGATCAGGTTGACGTTACCCCCTGCCTCGACCGCGCGGCCCAGCCTCGCGATCCGGCCCCACGCCTGTGAGAGGCGTCCGGCCCGCAGGTCGAGCACGGCCCGCAGCCACGCCGCGGCATGGGCGACGTTCATGTCGCCGAGCGCCTCGCCTTCGGCCACGAGCGCATCGACCTCCGGCAGGAGCGGGTCGGGCGCCTCGCGCATGCCGCGTGCGTAGAGGTCGATGGCCCGGCCCACGCGCGCATCGCCCGACCCTGGGATCGCGTGCCGCAGGGCGGGCGCGACCGCCGCGCCGGCCGCTTCGGGATCGTCCTCGATCGCGTGCAGCAGCGCCCGCGCCCAAGCCGCGTAGGATCCAGCGCGCCGGTCCCCCCGCTCGGTCTCCAGGCGGTCGAGCTGCTCAATCACGGCCAGGGCCTCGAGCCGACGCCCGGCGGAGCGGAAGGCGGAGCTGAGGAGGTAGAGCGCCGTCATCTCGAGGTGGACGTCGCCGGCGGCCCGCGCGGCCGGACCGATCTCCTCGGCGAGGGCGACGATCTCATCCGTCGGGCATCCCGTCTCGTCGTGATGCCGCATGAGGGCGGCGCGCGCCCAGGCGGCGCCGGGCCGGTCGTTCGCCGCCTCGGACTCCCACAGGCTGCGCCGCGCAAGATCCTCGGCGGCGCCGTAGTCGCGCAGATGGCACACGGCGATGGCCTGGAGCGTGCGAGCGACGGACAGCTCCGGCGAGGGCCCGGCCGCCTCTAGGCGCGGGCGCAGGCGGCGGAACACCCGGTCGAGCGCTCGGTAATCGCCGAGATGGTCAAGGGCGCGCAGCCATGTCGCGGCGAGGCGACGGTACGCGGCATCGTCGAGCGCATCCGGCAACTCGGCCGAAATCTCGGCGGCCCGCTCGCAGTCGCGCAGCGCCTCGCGCACGGCATAACCCGAGAGGCGGTGCGCGGCCGCCGATACCAGATGACGCGCGGCTTGCGCCTCGCGTCCCGCGCCCAAGGCGTGCCTGGCAAGGCGTCCGGCCTCCTCGGGGCGCGCCGGTCCGGCGCGCGCGCGGGCATCGAGGATCGCTCCATGGGCTATCCGACGCTGCGAGGGCAGCAGGCTTTCGGCGATGGCGTCGCGCACCAAGGCGTGGTCGAACCGCCAACGGCCGGGACCGGCCGGCTCGAGCAGCCCGGGCGCCGCCGCCGCCAACGCTAGGTCGGCCGGCCGCCCGAGGGCCTCCGACAGGGCCGCCTCCGACACCTCGCGCCCCAGGAGCGCCGCGAAGCGCAGCGCCTCGCGCACCGCCTCGGGCAGGCGGTCGGTGCGCGACAGAACCATCTGCTGCAAGTTGCCGGTGAGCACGACCCCGGCCGGTCCGGCGAGGTGCAGGCGTCCGTCGCCTCGCCGCTCCAGCAGATCCTGTTGCCCCAAGGCGCGGATCACCTCCTTGGCTGCGAAGGGCAAGCCCTCGGCGCGCTCGGCCACCAGTTGCGCCAGGTCCGGCGAGAGGGGCGGGCCCGCCCCCGCCGCGACATTGGCGAGCGAAGCGGCGTCCATGGGGTCGAGCACCAGGGCCGTCGCCGCCCGCCCGAACGCCGCCGGGTCGCGCCCGGGCCGGGCAGTCAGGATCAGGTCGACCGGAGCGGCGCCGAGATCGCGCAGCACCGCAAGACTCGCGCCGTCGATCCAGTGGACGTCCTCGATCCAGAGCGCCGCGTCGCGCCGGGCTGCAACCCGCAGGATAAGGCCCGACAGGAAATCCCTGTTCGCCTCCGCGCGGGTCACCGGATCGGCGTCCCCGGCGGCACCCAGGAACCGCGCCAGCGCGCCATCGTCGCCGCGCCGCGGATCCTCGGCCAGCAGGTGGGCGAGGAGCTCCGCGCGGGGGAGACCCGAGGCGGGCCCGGCGGCGTCGCGCAGCAGGCCGATCAGCGGCGCGTGGTCCGCCGAGAGGGCCCCGTCGGCGCAGCGCCCGACCAGCACCGGCCGCCTCGGCGTTAGGGCGGCGGCGACCTCGCCGGCGAGGCGGGACTTGCCCATCCCGGCCTCGCCCTCGATCCAGAGGGTCCGGCCGCGCGCGTCCCCCGACAGCGCCGCCCGAGCGGCCAGCAGCGCGGCCTGCCGCCCGACCAGCGGCGCGGGCGGCGCGGCCCCGGCCGCGAGGCCGAGAAGGGCGGCGGGCCGGATCGGCGCGTCGAAGCCCTTGGGCACGCAGGCCTCGCGGGGTGCGGTCGCGATGGCGCCGCCCACCTCGTCCGCGATGGCCGGATCGAGGAGGATCTCACCCTGCCCTGCGGCTTGCTCCAGCCGTGCGGCCAGGACCACCGCGTCGCCGATCACGGCGATCCCTCCCCGTTCGCGCGCGACCATCACCGAGCCCTCCGCAAGGCCCATCCGCACCGCGAGCCCGTCCGCGAGGCGCCCGCGTGTCTCCAGCGCCGCGCGGCACGCCTGAAGCGCCGCGTTCTCGACGCCGCGATGCGCGCCGAAAGCTGCCAGCACCCCGTCACCGGCCTCGTCCACCACGATGCCGCCATGCCGCTCGACCGCCGCGCGCACCGCCTTCCGCACCTGCGACAGGCAGGCATGCGCAGCCTCGGGGCCGACGCGGCGGGCCATCTCGGTCGATCCCACCACGTCCACCGCCAGGATCGCGGCGCGCCGGGCGTCCGAGGTCGGGTCGGTCATCCGAGGAGCCGGGAGGAGGCGGCAAAGGCGTCGCGCAGCCATCCGGCCGTCCGCGGCATCGCCTCGGACGACATCTGACGGTTGCGTGCGCCGGCGAGGAAGAGGACCGGCACGTCCGCGAGGCGCCGCCGCCCCGCCTCGGTGAGGTGGGCGTCCGATCCAGGCGGAAATCGAAGGTCCATCGAGTCGCCGAACGGGATCGGCATCGGTGGCGGCGCGTCCCCGAGCGGCGCTCCGAGGGCCCGGCCCAGTGCCGCCGCGATGTCGGGCAGGCCCGCACGGCGCCGGAACGGGCCCGCCGGCGCGCCGTCATGCAGGTCCGACAAGCGGACATAAAGGATCATCGAGAACCCCCACCCGCAATTGGGCATGGCCCACGCGCCCGAGTCAATCGCCGCCAGGTTGCGTCGGCGCGCGCGCCTCTGCGATCCTGCCGCGGGCATTCGGGGAAGGGCGCCATGACAATCGCCGAACGGACGGGACTGCTGCTGGGGGCCATGCCGCCCCGGATTCGACGCGCGCTGATCGCGGGCGGACGGCGGCGGCACTGGCCCGAGGGAGCGTCCATCTACGTGCGCGGCGCGCCGGGCGGCTCGATGATCCTCATCGAGACGGGCCGCGCCCGGATCGGCATCGTGGACGCCGCGGGCCGCGAGACCATCCTCAATTTCATGGGCCCCGGCGAGGTGATGGGCGAGATCGCCCTGCTGGATGCCGGGCCGCGCAGCGCCGACGCCGACGCCGCCACCGACGTCACCGGTGTGGAGATCGATCGCGCCGCGGTGCTGCGGATGCTGGCCGCCGATCCAGAAGGAGGCCTCGCCCTCGTGGCCGAGCTCTGCGCCAAGCTGCGCAACCTCTCGGAGATGGCCGAGATGCAGGCCCAGCCGTCGGGTGCGGCCCGCCTCGCACGGTGCCTGCTGCGCCTCGCCGACCGCTGGGACGAGACCGATGCGGACGGACGCGCCGTGATCGGCGGGGGGCTGAGCCAGGGCGATCTGGGCGCCTACGCCGGGTTGTCGCGCGAAACGGTCAACAGGCTGCTGCGCCGGTGGGCTGCCCAGGGGACCGTGGCACGCGGCGCCGGCGGCCTGATCGTCCTGCGCGACCGCGCCGCCCTGGCCGCCCTCGCCGCCTGATCGCATCCGGGCTGTGACGCACCTCACAGCCCGGCCGCACCTCGCGGTCGTATCACCGTGCGCAGAAGGCCGCCCCCGGCCCAGGCCACGGAGACACGACGATGCCAACCCGACCCTTCGACACGCGCCGCCTGCCGGCGGAGACCCTCAAGGCGCGGTTGATCGCCGCCCGGCCGGACCTGTCCCTCGTGGAGCAGGAGATCCTGTCCGACGGCCCTCATCTCGAGCGCAACACCGACAATTGGGTCCGCTCGTGGGTGGACCGGGACCATGTCGTCACTCACCGCTCGGGGCGCGTCACTGCAACGCGGGCGATCACCGATTCCGGTCTTCTGATCTGGATGGTGCAGCTTCAGGGCAACCGCTTCGCCTTCCACGCCGATCGCGAGGGCGTCGACGACGCCTTTCGCCAGGCATCCGAGGCGCGGCGCGCCCGCAAGGCGATCGCCGCCCGCTGGGACGAATACCGCGCTCTGCGCCGCCGCATCTTCCTCGGCGACCGGAAGCTCAGGATCACCGTCGACGACGCCCGCCGCGCGGGGCTGTGCGAGCTCGGGATCCAGGGCTTCCTCCACCGCTTCGGCCTCGGGGGGCGTGCGGACTTTCCCGGCCGGCTCCTCGCCGTCCTGTCCTATCTGGATCGACAGGTCGGCTATGCCGTGTACGCCGGCCACACACGCCAGCAGGCCGAAGAGGCCGAGACCTCCGTCGGCCGGGAAGCCTCCGATGCTGCTTGATCGCCCCGTCGGGGCGGGCACCACGCGCAGCACCGAGGCGGTGGTCGCCGCCCGCCGTTCGACCCGCGCGTTCTCGGACCGCGCGATCGACGCCGCCGAGGTCCGCGCCCTGCTGCGCGACGCGGCCCGCGCCCCGTCGGGGGGCAACATGCAGCCCTGGCAGGCGTATCTGCTGCGCCGCCCGGCGATCGAGCGGGCCGCGGACGCGATCCGCGCTACCGGCGTCGCCCCGCACCGCGCGGTCTGGGACGACTACCGCTATTATCCCAAGCGGTTCTTCGGCTCCTACGACGTGCGTCGCAAGGCGCTCGGCCGGGCCCTCTACGGCCTTCTGGGCATCGAGCGGCGCGACACCAAGCGGATGCGCCAGCAATTCGAGCGCAACTTCGACTTCTTCGGCGCGCCAGTCGGCGTGCTGATGACCATCGACCGGCGGCTGGAGCGGGGATCGTGGATCGACTTGGGGATGTTCGTCCAGACGGTCGTCCTGCTCGCGGAGGCGCGCGGCTGGGGCACGTGCGTGCAGGCGTCCTTTGCCCCCTATCACCGCGCGCTCCGCCCCGTGCTGGGGATGGAGGAGGAGGAAATCCTTGTCTGCGGCGTCGCCATAGGGCACCCCGATCACCGCGATCCCGTCAACGCCTTGCGCACCGAACGCGACCCAACGGACATGTGGCTGCGCCAGTTGGACTGATGCTGCGAGCGGCACCCGGCGGGTGGCAAGGATGCGGGTCCGGGGCTGGACCCTCTCGTCTCCCTCGGGAAGGAGGAGGGGCGAGAGGGGCCATCCGCGAGCCTCCATCGCCGCTGCCATTCGCCGTACCGACGTCACCGCTTGGGCTCGCGCATCCGCATCGCCAACCTTCCCCTTCTGAATCACAGTCATCGCGCATAACGCGATGCCGTCCCAACTAGGAGCGCCCCCATGATCGTCGGGTACGTCCTCAACACCTATCCTGTGGTGTCGACGTCCTTCATCCGCCGCGAGATCGCGGGGCTGGAGGCCGAGGGCATCACCGTGCGGCGCTACGCGGTTCGTCGCTGGGGGCGCCCTCTTCCCGATGCCAGGGACGAGGCGGAGGCGGCCCGGACGCGCTACGTCCTGGACGGTGGATTGACGGAGCTTTTGCTCGGAGCGGCCTGGTGCCTGTTGCGCTGCCCCGCCCGCCTTCCGGCCGCGGCATGGCTGTCGTGGCGGCTGTGGCGGCGGGCGCGAGGGGGCATGCTGCGCCACCTCGCCTACCTCGCCGAGGCGATGGCCCTCCGAAGGTGGATGCACGCCGACGGGGTCGAGCACGTGCACGCGCATTTCTCGTCCAACCCAGCCGCGCTGGCGGCGCTGGTTCGCACCCTCGGGGGACCGGACTACAGCTTCACGGTGCACGGTCCCGAGGAGATCTGGCAGCTTCGCAAGAACGCCATCGACGAGAAGGTCGCCGGGGCCGCGTTCGTCGCCTGCATCAGCCGGTTCGCCCTGGAGCGGGTGGAGGCGGACGTGCGGCCGAAGGACCGGTCGCGCCTCGAGGTCGTGCGGTGCGGGATCGACCTCGCCGAGCTTCCCGCCCTTGGCCCCGCCCGGGACCGGGGCGGCGAGGGGACGCACGTCGTGTTCGTCGGACGCATGACCGGGGTCAAGGGCGCGGCAGTGCTGCTGCAGGCGGCCGCGCGCCTGACGGACCGCCATCCCCGGTTGCGCCTGACGCTGGCGGGGGACGGGCCGGAGCGGCCGACGCTCGAGGCCCTTTCCCGCGACCTCGGTCTGGCGGGGCGCGTGCGGTTCGCGGGCTTCCTATCGGGGCACGAGGTCGCAGACCTCTTGGCGACCGGCGACGTCCTCGCGCTGCCGTCGCACGCCGAGGGCGTGCCCGTGGTCTTGATGGAGGCGATGGCTACCGCCCTGCCGGTGGTCGCCACGCGCGTGGCCGGCATCTCGGAGCTCGTGGAGGACGGTCGATCGGGCATCCTCGTGCCGCCTGGGGACCCGGAGGCACTGACCGGGGCGCTCGACCGGATCCTCGGCGCACCCCGGGAAGCCATGCGCATGGGCCGTGCGGGTCGCCTAGCCGTGGAGCGCGGCTTCGTCGCCCGGTCGGAAGCATCGCATCTGAGCAAACTCATCGAACGGGCCGTGCGCCGGCACCGTTCGGAAGGCGCGCCCACCCGGTGAGCAGTTCCGCGAGAGGCGATCATGGGCCGGGTGGGCCGGTCGCGTCCGAGCAGCCCCCTGCGGTTGATTCGCTTGACGGCGCTTCGAGCGTCTGAAAATTGATTAACGTTCCGTTACAATTATCTTTAGTACGAGTACGATGAAGCACACGCCCTACGACCGCATGCAGCGCGCGGTGCGTCCCGCTCGGGCCGTCACGCCGGCCAAGTCCAGCCCCCTAGGCGCCGACACCCGA
Source organism: Jannaschia sp. W003 (assembly GCF_025144335.1). Lineage (NCBI taxonomy): Bacteria > Pseudomonadati > Pseudomonadota > Alphaproteobacteria > Rhodobacterales > Roseobacteraceae > Jannaschia > Jannaschia sp. W003. The sequence continues at coordinate 11,864 of NZ_CP083542.1, read as the reverse complement.
GCCGACGTCCTGATCGTCGACCTCAACAACTTCGCGAGCTTCCCGACCCTCGCCATCGGCATCCTGACGGCGGCGCTGCGCAACCACGGCCACCGGGTCCGGCTGATGTCGCCGCTGGCCTACGACCGGCCCGCAACCATGCGCGAGCGGCGCGAGACGATCGTCGACCACGCCCTGCGGCGGGTACGGTTGAGCGACATGACCACCGTCGTGCGGCTTCGGGGCCTCCTGCGCGAACGGCGGCTGACCGTCGAGGAGCGACCCGACGAGGCGAGCATCGCACAGGTCGTGCGCGAGCTCGACGCCCGCCCGACGGTGGTGCTGCTGTCGGCCTACCTGCAGCACCGCGAGGCGGTGCGCCGGATCGCGGCCGCGGCGGGCGCGCGCGGGGTGCCGGTGCTCCTGGGCGGGCCGATGTTCGGGCTTGCCGAGGTCGCCGAGGCGTGGCGCGGCACCCCGGGGCTGACGGCGGTGGTGGGCGCGGAGGCCGACCGCGACGTGCCGGGCATGGTCGAGGCTGTGCGCAATGGAGGCGACCTGCTGGCCTTTCCCGGCGTGGTCCTGCCCGACGGCCGGCGCTCGGCCCCCGCGCGCCCGCTACGTGAGCTCGACCAGACCCCGGTACCGGACTTCACCGACTTCCCCTGGGACCGCTACCCCGTGCGCATCGTCCCGGTGATGACGGGCCGGGGCTGCCAGTGGGACAAATGCCTGTTCTGCTCGGATGTCATCTCGACCTCGGGGCGGACATTCCGCACTCGCAGCGTCGCGTCCGTCCTGTCGGAGATGGAGGAGCAGGCGCGCCGGCACGGCACGGCGAGCTTCCTGTTCCTCGACCTCAAGCTCAATTCCTGGCCCGGGATGATCCGGGGCATCGCCCGCGAGCTCGGCCGTCGTGTCGAGGGCGCCGAGTGGATCGGCACCGTCCATGTCGACCGGCGCGAGGACAACGGCTTGTCGGCGCGCGACCTAGCGCTCGCCGCCGAGGGGGGCATGCGCCGTGTCTCCTTCGGGCTCGAGAGCGGCAGCCAGCGCATGCTCGACGCCATGCACAAGGGCTCCTGCGTGGAGCGCAACGCGCGCTTCATCCGCGACGCGTACGCCGCCGGGCTGTCGATCCGCTGCACCATGTTCAAGGGCTTCCCCGGCGAGACCGCCGACGACATGGAGCGCACGGCCGACTTCCTTGAGGAGCACGCGCCCTTCCTCGACCGGGTGCGCTTCAACAACTTCACGATCTACCCCGGCACGCCGATCCATGAGGCGACGGCGCGGCACGCCGACGCCTCGGATCTGGTGCTCACCCGTCCGGATTCCGCGCGCGGCCGGGTGGACTACGCCCGGCGCGCCCCGCTCGACCGCGCCTACCGTCGCGCCAAGAGGCGCGCCCTAGCCGTCGTCCACGCGATCAACGCCCGTCCGCTGCGCGACGCGGCCAGGCAGTTCGACGGCCTGATGTGATCCGCCGCAGGCTGTCGCGGATACGCACCGCCTCGGCGGATGCCGGGGGCGCGCTCGCGAGACGGCTGCGGCGCGTCTCGGGCCTGGAGCGACGCGAGGAAGCGCGCGCCTTCCTGGACGCCTTTGCTGCCGCCACCGGCGCGACCGATGCGCACCGCAGCCGCCGCTGGGCCGAGATGCGCCGCGGTCTGTCGCGCGGCGATTACTACGAGCACACCCCCGAGGAGTTGGCCTTCGGCGCCCGCCTCGCCTGGCGCAACGCGGGGCGCTGCATCGGCCGGCTGCCCTGGGACAGCCTCGAGGTCGAGGACCACCGTGCCGACGGCAGCCCCGAAGCCATCGCCGCCCAAATCGGACGTCACCTGGACGCCGCCTACGGCGACGGGCGCATCCGCTCGATCATCTCGATTTTCCCTCCGGTGCGGGGCACGGTGCTGCCCGCCTGGATCGAGAGCCCGCAGGCCTCGCAATACGCCTGCCACGTGGGCGAGGACGGCGCCGCGATGGGCGACCGCCGCAACGCCGAGGCCACGCGCATCGCACGATCCATGGGCTGGCGCCCCGCAGGCGCGCCCGGGCCCTTCGACCTGCTGCCCGTGTTCCTGCGCGACCGCGACGACCGGCGCATCGTCGTGCCCCCGCCGCCCCAGACCCGCGAGGTGGCGATCGCCCATCCCGATCGCCCGGGCCTCGCCGCGCTCGGGCTGCGCTGGTACGCGGTGCCTCTGGTGACGGACATGATCCTCTCGATCGGGGGGATCGACTATCCCTGTGCGCCGTTCAACGGCCACTACATGTGCACCGAGATCGCGTCGCGGAACTTCGCGGACGTGCGTCGCTACGACATGCTGGAGGACGTCGCGCGCGCCCTGGGGCTGTCGCCCTCGCCCGGGGACCGCTTGTGGCGCGACGTCGCGCTGACGGAGCTCAACCGGGCCGTGCTGGCCTCGTTCCGCGCGGCGGGGGTGACCATGATCGACCACCATGCAGCGTCCGACCAGTTCATGACCTTCCACCGCCGAGAGCAGTCCCAGGGCCGCCGGGTCGCGGCCGACTGGCGCTGGATCGTGCCGCCCCAGGCCTCGGCGGCCTGCCAGCCGTTCCACCTGAAGATGCGCGACTTCCACCCCGTCCCGGGCTTCTACCGCAACCGCGGCGAGGACGGGCTGCGGATGATGCCTTGGTACGGCGACCGCTACCGCCGACGCCCCGAGCAGTGGGCCGACCGCGTCCTGCGCCGATGGAAGATCTGGAAGCGGATGGCTTGGTAGGGAACTGTTGCGTTAGCCGGCTGTGCGCAGATGCAGTTCCATGGTCTGCGCGTCAGGCGGCTTGACCGAACAGATCCCCGGACAAAGTGGATCTCTCCGCGAACACCCAGTGCCTTGTTCGAGATGTGGCCGTTCTTGATGGTCCGGATCGTCTCGATCGTTCCTGACGCTCCACGCCATGCCGGGCGCGCGGCTGGTCGCGCAGGCGCCGCTCCTGCGGCTGCCCGAGGCGGTGCAAGGCCGGGGCATCCGCCACGACCGCCCGCTGGCGGTGTTCTGGCTGCGGCGCGAGAACCTTGTGGTCGAGGTGCAGCCCCGCCCCGAGGGGATCACCGCGGCGCAGTGGGACTGCCGCGCGCCGCTGTGGCTGCGGGTGCACGACCTCCTCGACGGCGAGCTGCCGATGCGGGTGCCGGTCTGGGCGGTGCACCTGTTCGAGCGCCCCGACCTGGAGACGGCGGCGCGCGACGCGCTGCCCCTGCTCGCGCAGGCCGCCCGGCGCGAGACCACCGCGCGCCTGCTCGACGGCCTCGTGCTGGTGCCGTCGGTCGGCCCCACGCCCTTGGGCGAGCACCGCGCCGGCGACCGCAGGGTCCGCGCGGTCGGTCTCGACGCGGCGGGACGGGGGCTGCGCGACGGCATGGCGCAGGTCGCGGACTTCCTGCGCGCGTGCCTGGGCGGGGGCCGGTGAAGCGCAAGATCGGATACGACCTCGGCGGGTGGCACGACGTCGCCGTGTTGCGCGAGGACGGCGCGGTGCGGACCGTCTCGGGCGGGTCGGGCGCGGCGGTGGTCGATACCGACCCGGCGGCGGACGGCCCGCGCGCCCGCGAGGAGGCCTTCGTCGGCGGCGTGCAGGGAATGCTGGCCCCGCACGGCCGCGGCCCCGGCTGGGGCACCACCGTCGGCGCGTCCCATCGGCGCGTGCCGGTGCGCGAGGTCGTGGCGCCGGACGCCCACGCTTCGGCGACGGACGACGGCGCGCGCTTCCGGGCCGCGCTGCGGGGGCTGGCCGATCCGCGCCGCGCCACGGTCGCGCTGGCGATCCCAGACGACGGATCCCTGGACGAGGCCGCCCGCGACTGGCGGCTCGCGGCGCTCCGGCGCGCGGGCGCGCGCAGCGCGCTGCTGGTCTGGCGCCCCGTCGCGCTGGTGCTCGACGCGCTCGCCCGGGGGACGGTCCGCGAGGGCACGACGGTCGCCACCCTCTCGCACGGGGGCGAGGGGCTCTCGGTCCAGACGCTGGAGATCACCACGGAGGACGGGGTCGCCGCGCCCCTGCGCAAGGAGGCGGGCCGGGCGGTGCCGTGGTCCGGCGGCCTCGCGGTGCGCCGGGCCGCGGCGATCGAGCGCCTCGCGCGGGCCGACCCGCGCGGGGGCGCCCTCGCGGAGACCATGGCGCTGCCGGTCGCGGCGGCCCTGGGCGAGGCGACCGGGCCCGAGCTGGTGCGCCAGGGCGGGGGCGGCTGGACGGTGGTCGAGCCGGTCGAGGCGCCCGCGCTGCCGGACCTGCCCGGGGACGTCCGGTCGGCCCTCGCCGGAGCCACCACCGTGCTCGTCGACACGCCTCTGGCCGGCGGGGCGCGCGCCCGGCTCCTGGAGCTGCTGGGCGCGGGCGGGGCGGACCCCGACCCCGACGCGGTCGCGCGCGGCGCGGCCGAGGCGGCGCGCCGCTTCGCGCTGGACCTGCCCGTGTTCTTCGACTTCCTTCCGCAGATCTCCACGGTGGTCGCGGGCGCGCGAGAGGCCGAGAACTTCGACCTCATCCCCGAGGGCGCGCGGCTGCGGGCGGGGCGGCTCTACCGCAGCGAGGTGCCCGCGCGCATGCGGCTGCTGCGGGGCGCCACGCGGGTCGATCTCTACCTGCGCCGGCAATCCGACGCGAGGCCCCGCCGCGCCGAGGTGCCGCTGCCCGGGGAGATCCGCAGCGACGTCGAGATCGCGGTGTCGGTCGAGCAGATGCCCGCGGCGGGCCGGGCCAGGGTGATCCTGGAATCGCCCGGACTGATCCGGCCCCTGCTCGCCCACTGGGAGGAGGCCGAGGAGCTGGAGGAGAGCTGGGACGAGGTCATCGCGAACGCGTCGAACCCGCCGCCGTCGATCCCCGCGCGCATGGTGCTGCCCTGCAGCAGCGTCGCGTGGAGGGGGCGCGACGGGGAAAGCGGGCTCGAGGAACTGCTGCGGGAGTACCGCGGGGGACACGCGCCGGGTTGGAAGGAAGCTCGGACCCGCATGGCGATCGTGGTGGACGGCCACCGCACGATCAGCAGCGACGGCGCGCTGCCGGAGGACCTCGACCCAACCATCCGGAAGGCGTTCGAGACGCTTTCCCAGGAGGCCGCGGCGGCCGTGGAGCGCCGGCTCGACGGCAGGGACCGCGTCCGCTCGAACGATGCGCTCCTGTTCCTGACCTGGCAGTTCCGGCGGTGCCCGCAAGACCTGGTGCCCGAGTTGATCCGGGCCCTCCGCACGGGATCCGGCCGCCATCCGTTCCACTGGACCGGAGCGAACGCCGCGGGCCTCTGGCAGGGAATCGGACGCTGCGCGACCGAGGAGGCGGACCACCGCGCGGCGTTCGACCTGCTGCTGGCCTGCGCCGACGACGACTGGAAGAAGAACCACCTCGCCTGCGCCGCCTTCCTGCTTTCGCGCACCGACGCGGCGACGCTCCTGGGAGAAGGCGAGGTCGCTCGCATCGGCCACCTCGTCGCCGCGCGCATGGAGGCGCTGACGCGGGACGGCGATTTCGGTGCGCGGTTCATGTACCTGCCCTTCCTCTTCGTCGGGTTGCTCCGGTGCCGCCTCGCGGACCCCTGGGCCCTCGTGGCCGGGCAGGACCGGACCGCGGACCGTCTGCTCGCCGCGGCCGAGGCGGCCCGTCGGGCGATGGAGGGCCCGGACGGAATGGCCGACCGCCGCCGGCTCCTCGCCGAGTCCTGCGACGAGCTGCGCGGCGAAGGCCGGAACCCGAACCTCCTCGCGGCGCTGGCCGGCGAGGCGAAGTAGGATCGGACGCGGGTCCGTCGGACGCCGTTCGAGGCGGGGATCAGCATCGCATCGTGACGCCGGGCGCCATGTCCGAGTCGCCGCACGCGCTTACCCCAAACACCAAACCTCGCGGCTGACGATCCCCGCCCCCTTAAAATGGCCGCGACGGCGCAAGTCGGGTAACTTCTCCCGGATGCATAACTGATGCTCGCCCGAAGCGAGGCCAGCGGGGCACACCTTCTCGTCGATCTTAGCCTGTCTCAGCACTTTTGGTTCGGACTTCGGGCCCGTTGCTGCAACGGTGGTCGGCTCTCTGCCATGGGAGCGAGCTCGTGGCGATTCCTTCCGGGTCGATCGACAGCATCATACGGACGGATTGCCGAGGCACGCCGCGTGCCGGCAGCGCCGCGGGGATCGGCGCGGAACGCCAAGGGAGACTCCGGCATCCCCACGGGCGTCCCTTCGCTAGCCGGATCCGTCCCTGCATAGGGCGAGGAGCCGGGACACCACGGCTCGCGCGCCGTCCAGCGGCAGGGTAGACAGCGTCCGCCCGCCGCCGGCCTCGACCGACAGCGTGCCCGACCCACGTCCGAGGTCCACGAGGATCGCGCGCTGCTCGGCCGGCTCGAAGCGCGATCGGAAGCTCTCAAGGCCGGACTCGCGCGCGGGCCGGCGCACCGCCGCCGCGGGCACTCGGGCGCTCGGCCCGGCGATCTCGACCGAAAGCACCGAGGCGGGAGGCCCGCCGCTGGAGACCACATCGATGATCCACTCGGTGCCGCCGCCCGGCGCGCAGGCGAGGCCAATACGGTCGCCCGCAAGCCCTTCAGTGAAGGCGGTCGGCCGGTCCTCGACCCGCTCGAGGCGCCACATCCCTTCCCGCATCGGCTCGAAGGTTCTGGAGGCCAATGCATCGTCGGCCGGTTCGGCCGGCGGCGTCGGCGCATCCCACATGGCGCGGCAGGCCTCCTCCCAACCGTCGACCGCTGCCCGCGAGCCGCGCAGGTTGAAGGCGTGGAGGTGGTAGCTCGACTGGTCCTCCACCGAGACGCGCACTCCGCGCTTCAAGTCGCGGCGCATCCGCTGCTGCGCCCGGTCGTCGAACGCCGCCGCGGCGGTGATGCGCCGGACGCCCCCGGGCCGGTCCTCCATCGTGCCGCGGTAGCGGTAGCGCCGCCCGCCGATCGAAAAGCCGAGCGGGGCCGGCGACTGCAGGCCCCGCGGCTTGGCGAGCATGTCCATCACCACGAAGAACGTCTCGGGGGCCTCGGCGGAGCACTCCAGCGCGAGGCTGCGCCCCTCGCTCGACGCCACCGCGGCGGTGACCGCGGTGGGCTCGCGCTCCAACGCCCACTGCGCGTGGGCGGGGCCGGCCAGCACCGCGGCCGCTGCGGCGAGCGCGGCCCAGCCGATCGACGTCGCATCTGTCGTCCGCCGCATCCTACTGCCCGCCCACCGCGTAGTCCGCGACGCCGGTCTCAGGCATCACGATCTCGACGCAGCGTCCCTCGGTGTCGGTGAATTCGAAAGGGTGCGTCACGAAGGTCTGGACGCCGAAGGCCTCGCCCGGCGGAACCGTTCCCGAGGGCTGGCGGAGCCCCTCGTAGTCGATCCAGGCCACATCGAGGGGCGCGGCCGTGCGGTTCGTCACGTAGATCACCAGCGGCTCGTCCCAGCGTTCCGAGCGGGCCTCGGCGAAGGCGGCACAGGAGGACGGGGGCGCGGCAGGCTGCGGCGCCGGTGCGGGGGCCGGTGCTGGTGCAGGCGCGGCCACCTGCGGCGCGGGCGCAGCCGGCGCAGCGGCCGGTGCAGCCGGCGCAGCGGCCGGGGCCCCGCCGAGCGCCGCGAGCCGGGCGCGGGCGGGCGCCTCGAAGCACGGGGCGTGCTCGTCGATGTATCCGGCGAGGGCCTCCGCGGTGCCGGCCTTCAAGGCCGCCTGAAAATCGGGCATTGCCGCGCCGCAGCCCGACTGGGCCTGCGCCGGGCCGCCGGCGGCCATCGCGCCGAGCCCGAGCGACAGGGTCGGCACGGCGAGGGCGCGCACGATGCGCGTGGCTGGGGTGGACGAAGGCATGGTGGATCTCCCTTGGCGTCTCTAGTTGGGCCGGTCGCCTCGCGGGGACGGACGATCGACGGCGGACCGGGCCGGCTCCGCGGTAGATCCCTCCCGGATCCGCCGCGGAGCCTTCGGGCTTCCTTCAGTTGCCGCTTCCCAACCCTCCGGCCGGGAAGCCGCTCTGCGCGCCAGCACCTTCGGCGCCGAACTCCACTCCCTCACCGGCCGCGTGGTCCGCCTGGGCGCATTCGCAGGTCGGATCCCCGCCGAGCGGAAGCGCGAAGCCCGCTTCCTCCGCGCCGAGCATCCAGTGCGAGGTGAACCGGGCCAGCCCCTCGTACTCGAACGCCTCGTCGACCTGCACGGCCGGCACGACGTGGGAGTGTGGGTAGAGGGCTATGCGGACCGCGAAGGCGCTGGAGGGCCATGAGATCACCATGACCTCCGCGCCCGCGGCGTCCTGCTCCATTCGGATGCGACCGCCGCCGGGCATCGCCAGAGCGTCGCCCTCCTCCGAGACCGCGTCCTCGAAGGGAAGCCCGTTGACCGAGATCGCGGGCTCGGGCGTTGCGCGGACCACCATCGTGTCGGTGCCGACCCGCATGGAGAGGGCGGTGAACACCGACGCGCTCCGGTCTCCGGTCCACAGGTCGCGCCGCGCATTCACGACGATGCCGGGATCCGACGACCCGTCCCGACCGAACGTGTCCCACCCCGTGGAGCGGATCAGCACGAAGTCGCCCCGATCCGGGAACGCCGTCTCGAGCCCGTCCTCGGCGAGCGCCACGAACTCGGCCTCGACCTCGGGCGCGCAGCCGGGATACGAGATCAGCGCCTCGATCGCGTCCACGCCGAGCAGCGAGATGGCCGAGGGAGGCGCGTCGGAGGCGTCGTCGTTGAAGCAGACCGCCTGCAGCAGGAAGTCGTCCTCGGTCTCCCGCAGGCGGACGTCGCCGCACAGGTTCTGGAAGTCGCTCTGGCCCTCGCCCGTGTAGTCGAGCAAGCCGTCCGTGACGGTCAGTCCCTCGATCGGGATTGTCTCGCCCCCCGTGCACTGCGCAGCGAGGCCCGGCACGGGGCTCAGCACGAGCGAGAGGTTGTCGATGCGCTCGAGGAGCTCGGCCTTCTCGATGCGCCGCTCGGTAAACGTCACCTGCACGTCGCGCCCGACGCTGAGCACGCCGCCGCCGAAGTCGAACTCGCGCTCGGCGCTGCCGATCTGGCGGCAGGTGATCACGATGTCGCCGAAGTCCTCGACGCGCGACGCGGCCTCGGCCTGGCACGACTCCTCGGCCCGCGCCACCGCGTCATCCAGCGACCGGCCCAGCTCCGTCACCACGGTCTGACCGCGGGCGTGGGTGGCGCAGTAGATCGCGACGCCGCCCGCCGCGGGCACGCCCTCCAGCAGCTCCGCCGGGGACTGGAGCCCGGCGACATCGCTGCAGGCGCCCACGTCGACGGTCGAGGTGATGTTGCTCGTCACTTGGGTGACCACCGTCTGCTCGCCCGTCTCCTGAGTTTCCTCGGCACGGGTGCGGACGACCTCGATCTGCTGTGCGTACTCGGTCAGCTCCTCGGTGATCTGGGCGACCTCGACGCTGTCGCCGACCGAGGTGACGCCCTGACCCGAGAAGACCTCGACCAGCGCCTCCTCGGCAACGGCTTCGTCGATCTCGTAGAGCGTGGTCAGCACCGTAATCACGAAGGCCAAGTCCACCGTCTCGCCGGGATCGAGCGCGGCGAAGTTGCCTTCGAGCGTGTCGAACACCGCCGCCTCGACCGGCACGTTCCGTCCCGTGCCCACCTCGGTCACGGTCGTGGTGAGGGCCCCGTCCGTGGCGACGGTAAGCATTCCGGTGCGAACGGTCTGCTCCAAAGTGACCAGCTCCTCGAAGGTCGGCACCACCTCGGGCGGGCCAACGATCTCGATCACCTGCTCGGGCGGCAGCACCGCCTCGGGCGCGAGGGGGTCGCCGTAGACCGTTCCCGCCTGCCGGCGATCGGGCGGCAGCGTGGCCACCGCCTCCTGAAAGGTAACCGAGCTCTCCAGGAAGGCCTCATCCTGCGTCGCGGCGACGTCGAGGGTGCAGTTGGCGAGCGCGAGCGGGTCCGTCACGCCGCCGGCCTCGCAGATGCGCTGCGCGCTGGCCCGCACCGTGAGGTCGACCTCTTCGAGCGAGCGTCCCTGCGCCCGGGTCGTCTGGGTCTCGACCAGCTCCTCGATCGCGGTGAACGCGATCGCGCCGCCGCCGGACCCCGCCGAGCCGATGTCGAACACCTCGACCACGGCCTTCGACGCCTCCTCCTCACTGATGCCGAACGTCGCGGTCATCAGCGTGGCGACGAAGCCGACGTCCACGGTCTCGGAGCCCTCCAGGGCAGTGAGGTTGTCCTCCAGCGTCTCGCGGACCGCCGCCTCGGCGCCCACGCGGCGGCCGGTGCCGGCCTCGGTCACCACGGTGGTCATGCCCTCGCCGCGCTCGGACCGGAACAGCGTCTCCTCGGCCGACACGCGCCAGCTGTCGCCGAAGCGGGCGAGCTGCTGCCCGTCCGCGGGCGGGCAGATCAGCTCGGCGCCGTCGCGCGGCAGCATGTCGTTGAGAGGATTGCCGTCTAGGTTGCCGAGCAGGCCCGAGAAGCGGCCCTCGCCGCCCGACACGCCGACGTCCAGAAACTTGCGGGACAGATTGACCCGGACCGTGAAACCCCCGTCCGGGGCGATCACGAGGTAGCGGGGGCCCCTCTTGCCCTCGCCGTCGTACTGCAGGAAGCCGCCTCCGGCGAGCTGGCGGTCGGCGCCGGTGGTGGCCGTCTGGTTGTTCGGGCCGGGCAGCTCGGCCGCCTCGCCGTCGTAGTAGATGCGCTGGCCGTCTTCGTCGGCGTAGATCTCGATCACGCTTGCGCCGTGGCGGATGGCCACCGCGGTGTTCCACGACACCGCCTTCCTCTCATTGCGCCGCGTCTGGCGGGTCTGGACCTCCAGAAGCCCATCGGTCGAAGCTGCGAGGACGAACTCACCCTCGTCCTGGAAGTCGTAGGCGAGGCCGTCGGGGGTGAGGATGTGCACGTCGCCGTGAGAGTTGGTGGGCGTCTCTGCGCCGCGGCGGCCCCTGAAGCCCCCCTCCTCGGTGCCGCACGCCCCGAGGTCGACCGCCTCCATCGCGGCGAAGTGCGCGGCGAGGTGGAAGCCTCCGACCCCGCCGCCCTGCCCTCCGCCGGCGCCGAAGCCGACGATCTCGGCGAGCGCGACCACCTCGACCGAGGTAGCGGAGCCGAACCCGTGCCGCTCGAGCACGATCGTCATCCCTCGGGACGCCGCCGCCTCGTCCACCTCGTAAAGCGAGGTGAGCATGGTCAGAAGGAACGAGACCTCCACGACCCTGCCCATCTCGAGCTCGCGGATCGTCTGCTCGAACGTCGTGTAGATCGCCTGCTCCAGCGTGACCTGCGCGCCGGTGCCGATCTCGGACACCATCATGGCGAGCATGTCCTCGCCGCCGCCTTCTGCCCCGTCCCCCTCGGCCTCGTCGCCAACCACGGGGATCTCCGCCCCGTCGGCCAGCAGCAGGAAGGTCGCGTCGCGCCGCGCAAGGCTCTCGGAGTTCGCGTCGATCGGGTCGAGCTTCAACACAAAACCCTGGTGGCGGAGGAACTGGCCGGGAAAGAGTTCCGACTCAAGGCTGATGAAGCCCTGCCGCGCCGCGCTTTCCTCGAGCGGCCGGCGGATAGCGAAGTAGGAGCCCTCCTCCGGCACCGGCTCGAAGCTCGCCCCATCCTCGCGAGCCACGAGGAAGAGCGGTGTGTCGGAGTCCACATTCGCCGCGAACAGCACTGACTCGGTTCCGGTCGCGTACATCTTCAGGGTGGGCGTCGCCTCTTCGCCCTCGGCGATGCGGCCCGACGTGTCCACAAAGTAGCCGGTCAGCTCGCCCGAGGCGTCGCGCTGGTTGTCGTTGATCGAGTAGGCCAGCAGGCGCGCAGGCGGATACTCGAGCGTGGCGTCGAGCGTCGACTCGGACGTGACCACCGCACCGGCTGAGCTGTCCTGCGCCGCGGCGGACGCGGCGCAGAGGGCGAGGACGGATACG
>NZ_CP083541.1 GCF_025144335.1 Jannaschia sp. W003 | reverse complement strand
CGAGACCGTTGTGGATGAGCCCGACCCGCCCCGGATCGAGCCCGATCTCGGCGGCCCAGTCGTCGCAGGCGAGCCGGCTGTTGGCGGCGAACGCGATCGACGGGTCGCGCGACGCGGCCCGGCAGACGGCGATGTCGATGCGCTCGCGCAGGTCGAACAGTTCGGACCCGTCGCGCTGATGGCGGCGGGTCATGCTGCCGAACTGGATCAGCGTCCGCGGCACCCCGGCGATCGACGCGGCGAGCACGGCCTGCCCGATCGGCCCCACGAGGTGGGCGACCGCCTCGGGCCGCAGGTGGCGCAGCGCACGCACGATCCCTGCCGTGCCGCCGAGATCGAGCAGCGTCTCCAGCTCCAGCAGCTCCCGGAACGCGGCCGAGGAGCGGAGCGCCTCGTCGCGGCACTGCGCCTCGACGTCGCGCAGGTAGCGGACGTCGAGCCGGGCGAGGGGGCCGTCCTCCACCCTGTAGGACGCGTCCCGGTCGACCTTGGCCAGGATCACCGGCGGCACCGGCGTGTCGTCCCGGTCCAGAAGGCCCCCGGCGAGGTTCAGCACCTGCCGCTCCGAGCCGCCCAGGCTGAGCGAGGAGCAGTTCAGGAGCATCCTGCCGGGCTCCGGCTCGTAGCGGAACGCCGGGTCGCGCCCCAGCTCGAGCATGCGCCCGATGATCCGCTCGCGCAGGACGGCGTCCTCCTGCACGTCCCACGCGCGCGCGAGGCGGTCGGCCAGCGTCACGCGCCTCCGGGCGCTCCGCACGAGGTGCTCGCCCGCCTCGGGATGGGCGGCGAGGACGCGCGCGGCTGCGATGTGGTCGCGCCGGGCGACGAGCGCGCGCAGCCGCAGCGCGTGCACGCGCCCGTCCGGCCCCGCACCCTCTAGCACCGCCAGCGCCCGGCTCGGCAGGTCGGCCGCGATCAGCGCCTCCGCATAGTCGCCCCGCCTGAGTAGCCCTGCCTCGAACCGGTGCCCGGCCCGCCGAAGGAGCCGGTCGAGCACGGCGTTGCGGTTCAGCGTCCGCAGCAGGCGCATCACGCGCGCGACGTCCGCGAAGTCGCTCGCGGGATCGCGCATCGCCTTGCGCGCCGCTCGAAGCGCCCCCAGCGGGTTCTTGTGCGTCTGGCGCAGCCTCGCCACCGCCCGCAGCGCAGCGAGGTCGTCGGGCGCGTCCCGCAGCACGGCGTCCCAGCAGGCCAGCGCCTCCATGCCTTCGCCCGCCGCCTCGAGCACGTGGGCGACGCGGGCCGGATCGGCTCCGCTGCCCGCGAGGGGGCGCACCATTTCCAGCGCTTCGGCCATGCGCGCCTCGCGGACCAGGACCTCGGCCGCGTCGAGGCGAGTTCCGGGTTCGTCGCGAAGCGCGAGCGCCGCCGTATAGGACTGCGACGCGGCCGCAAGGTCGCCGCTGCCCTGCCAAGCCCGCGCGGCCCGGACCCACAGCTCCGCCGCCGTCTCTGGCGGGCCGCGGAACCGGGCCACGACGTCGCCGGCCTCGCCGGGGGCGCGGGCGACCAGCCGGTGCGCCACGTCCGCCGCGTGCGGCGCGGCGTCGAGAGCGGCGCGGAGGGCGGACGTCGCCCCGTCCCGGTCGCCCAGTCCTTCGAGGGCGTTCGCGGCCCGCACCCAGAGGTCCGCCCGATCCGAGGCGGAGCCGCGGAACCGCACCGTCACGGCGGCCGCCGCTTCGGGCGCGCGGGTGATCAGTCGCCGCGCGATCCCAACGTCGTCCGGCGCATCGATGAGCGCGGCGTGGAGCGCCTCGGTCGCTCCGACCCGGTCGTCCTTCTTCTCGAGGGCATTCGCGGCACGGACCCAGAGATCTGCCCGATCCGCGGCGGATCCGTGGAGCCGCGCTGTTACCGCCGCCGCCATTTCGGGCGCCCTGACCATCAGCCGCCGCGCCACGTCTGCCGCATCCGGAGCCGCGTCCAGCGCGGCGCGGAGGGCGCGCACCGCGCCGTCCCGTTCGCCCGCCGCCTCGTGGGCCTTCGCGGTCCGAACCCAAAGCTCCGCGCGGTCCGCGGCGGAGCCCCGGAACCGCTCCGTCACTGCCTCCGCCAGTTGGGGCGACCGATCGACCAGTCGCCGGGCCATGTCGACGGCGTCCGGCGCGGCCGCGAACACCGCGCGTTCGAGAGTTTCGCCGGCGGCGTCCGTACCTCCACGGCCGTCTTGCTGCCGCAGATGCGCTCGTGCGGCGGCCACGTCGTCCGGTCGCAGGCTGCCCTCGCCGAGTGCCGCCAGCGCCAGCCGCACGACGGGGGCGAGATGCGCGTCCGGCACGGACCCCTCCCGTTGCAGCGCCGCCACCTCGCGGTATCGTCGCAGCGCGAGGAGGCAGTGCGCCCGTTCCAGCACCACCGCGCGAGCGCCGGCTGGAGCCGCGTCCAGCACCGCGAGCGCGGCCTCCCACTGCCGGTCCCGGCGCAGGGCGCGGGCTTCGCCCACACGGGCCTTCACCCCCCCTGCGCGCTGCGAGGCGATGTCGTCCGGCGGCGGCGGGGACGTCGGCGTGGAAGCACCGCGCAGGCCGAGGCGGCGCAGCACGTTCGGCATGCCGCCGTTCCGCGACCACTCCTTCGAGAACAGCCTCATGGTCCCCCCCATTCCGCGTCCCTGTTCGGAGCGGCCTGTCGCCCCCTACCGAATCAGCGTGAGCATAGACCGTGCGGGGGCCCACGGGGAGCGCACCCTTCCGTTCGCCGGGGCGATGCGGTAGCGCCCGGGAGGGGAAGAGGGGCCGGCCCGCTCGGGCCGTGCAGCGGAGGACTTCGCGGGGGGCGGGTCCGATGTGCGCCCGGGGGGGCCTTCGGGGAAACCGAACGGGGAACGGTGCTTCGATGAACGGCTACGTCGCGAGAGTGCGGGGCATGCTCGGCACGCGGGTGCGGGCGGCGCGCCGCGCGCTCGCGATCTGGAGTGGCCCTGCAGCCCATAGAAGCGCCGTGTTCGCCGAGATCGCCGCTCTTCTAGAGGAGGAAGCGACCCTCCTCGAAGAGGAGGCGGCCCGCTTCCATGAGGAGCACCGGCTCGCGGCGCTGGAGCGCGACCGCCTCGCGAAGATCGCCGAACTCTCCCGGAAGCAGCCGATCGCGGCCACTGCCGGGACCGATGCGCTGTCTCCCGAGCGGGACGAGACGGCCTTCGCGGATGCCCGTGCCGCGCACGTGACCGACCGGCAGGCGGCGCCCGGAGACGTGGCGCTCGATCCCCTGCGCAACCGCCTCATCATCCAGAAGCGCCGCATGGCACGCGGCGTCCAGCGATCGAAGCGACTCCGCGCACGGGCCGAGGCCCGGACGGCGACGCTTGAGCGCTTGCGTGACCGCGCGCAACGGCGTGCCGAGAAGGAAGCCCGTGCGGCGCGCGCGCGGACGGCGCGCCGCGACGCCCAACGCCGGAAGTCGCAGCAGGGCGCCGCCCATGCGCGCCACGCGCGCGAGGCGTGGGACCGCGGGGATTTCGTCGCGGCAACCGAGGCGTGGAGCGCCTTCGCCGCGCTCGATCCGGAGAACCCCATGCCGCGCGTAGGGCGGGTCTCGGTGCTGCGCCGGCTCGGCGACTTCGACGGGGCCCGCGCCGAGTACCACCGCTTTGCGGAGGTTCTCGCCGACGACCCCGCGCGCGACCTTCCGCTCGCCAAGGTGGCATCGACGGCGCAGATGCTCGACCGGGCGAACGCGCATGTGGACCGCATGGTGGAGGCGGGGCCGCTTTCGGCGACCGGCTGGACGTGGGCGTTCACCTTCAATCGCCGCCACGGACGCCCCGCGGCGCTGCTGCGCACGCTCGATGCCTGCCTCGGCGACCCCGACATACGTGCACTGTTCGAGGCCGACGACGTGCAGTCGTTCGCCCGCGCCCGCGCGGACCTCCTCCTGGACCTGGATGCGGTAGGCTGGAGCGTGTCCGATCGCGGCGCGCCGCCGGCAGGGATGCAACTCCATCGCGAGGCCGCCCGCGCGATCTGCGCCCGGCCCGAGCCCGCCCTGCGATACGAACCGGTGCCGGGCCGGGTGATGCTCGTGCTGCCCTCGTTCGGCCCCGGCGGCGTGCAGCGGCAGGCGCTGAACCTCGTGCGGTTCCTCGCGGATCGGGCGCCGGGGCTGGAGCGCATCGTGATCCTGCCCCTGAAGGGGGACGAGGCGCTGGAGTTCCACCGCGCCGCCCTCGAGGATCTCGGCGCCGCATTCGCCGACGCCGTGCCCGAGGGTCCCCTGCCGCCGGTGGAGGGCCTCCCGGAGGACGCCGGGCGCCTTCTCGACCTGCTTCCCGAGCGCTACGGGCGCGAGGTGCGCCACGTCGCGGCGCAGATCCGCGCCTGGCGGCCCGAGACGGTGCACGCCTGGACCGACCCGATCAACGCGGCGGCGGGCCTCGCGGCCGTGCTGGCGGGCACGCCGCGCCTCGTCATGGGGGCCCGCTCCAGCGCACCCACGGGGCGGCGCGAAACCGCGGCCTCGCCCTTCCTGCGGACCTGCTTCGCGGCGCTCCTCCAGCGGCCCGGGTCTATGCTCACCACCAATTGCCGCGCCGCCGCGGCGGAGTTCGAGGACTGGCTGGGCTGCGACGCGGCGCGCATCCGCACGATCTACAACGGCGTCGACGTGGACGCGATGCTCGCGAGCCGCACGCCCGAGCGCGCTGCCGCGCTGCGCGCCGCGCTCGACGTTCCCCCGGAGGCGCCGCTCGTGGTGGCCGCCTTCCGCATCAGCCCGGAGAAGCGCCCGCTCCTGTGGGTCGAGGCGGCCGCGCGGGTGGCGGAGCGGCGTCCGGACGTCCACTTCGCGATGCTCGGCGACGGCGTCCTGCACGGCGCCGTGCAGGATGCCGTCGCCGCGCGGGGGCTCGGAGGACGGATCCACCTTCCCGGCGTGACCCGCGAGGTGGAGAACTGGATCGAGGCCTCCACGGCCGTGCTGCTCACCTCCACGTTCGAGGGCACGGCGAACATCGTGCTGGAGGCGCAGGCCCTCGGACGCCCCGTGATCGCGCCCGCGGTGGGCGGCCTGCCGGAGGCCTTCCTGCCCGGCGAGACGGGGCTGCTCTCCGCGCCCGACCCGGAGGCGGAGGCGCTGGCGGCGCTCGTGCTCGAGGTGCTGGACGATCCCCGTATCGCCGAGGGCGCGCGCCAGCGCGGCGAGGCGTTCATCCGCGACCGCTTCGGCATCGCGCGCTTCGTGGACGGCCACCGCACGCTCTACGGCCTCGCGCCGGACTGATCCTCCGAACCTGGGAGCGGCGCTTCCCATCCTGCATCGGCACCCCTGGAAAGACCTTGGCGGACCGAGTGCCGCCGTGGGGAGCCGTTCTTTCAGAAACCGTCCATCGGAAATCGGCACCGGCTCGCGACGGCCGCGTCCGCGGCCCCGAAACTGGGGCGGAGGCTTCCGTACCCGCCCCGCGATCGTGGAAATGCCCTCGCGCGTCCCCCCGGACCGGCTTATGGACGTGGCATGGAACGGTTGCCCCTGCGAAGCGAATACACCGCGGTCGAGATGGCGATCCACTGCGCGCGCTACGCCCTCGCCCGGCCCTTCTGCGAGGGCCGCTGCGTTCTCGACATCGCCTGCGGGGAGGGATACGGCACCGAGCTGATGGCGCGGTGGGGAGCCACTTCGGTCACCGGGGCCGACATCGACCCCGACACCGTCGAGACCTGCACATCCCTGTTCCCCGAGCGCCGCTTCGTCCGCTGCGCCGCCGAGGACGCGGCCGGAGTGCTGGAGCCCGGAAGCTTCGATCTGATCGTCTCGCTCGAGACCATGGAGCACGTGGAGGACCTCGACCGGTACTTCGCCGCGCTCGAGGCCCTGCGCGCGCCCGGCGGCGGCGTGGTGATCACCTGCCCGAACGACGGGTGGTACAACCGCAGGCGCACTGTCACCAACGAGTTCCACCTGCGCGAGCTCGACTTCGCACAGTTCCGCGAGGCGGTCGCCGGCGCGTTCCCAGACGCGCGGATCGCGTTCCAGACCGGCTCGGTGGCGTCCGGGTTCCTGAACGCCGCGCCGGGGGTCGAGGGCGAGGGGGACGGGACGAGCTACCACGCGATGCTGGACGCGTTGGCGCCGCTGGAGGGGGTCGCGGTGCCGCCGCAGGGAGGCGACATGCCGCCGTCGCCCGAGACGGCGTCCTACTTCGTGGCCTTCGTCGACCTGCCGGCGCCCGGCGCCACCTTCGCCGGCTTCCAGCTGCCGATGGAGGCTCTGCGGATGGTGCGCCACTTCGCGCGCCACGACGCCGACCTCCAGGCGGCGAAGACGCAGATCTCCCGCCTGAAGACCGCGCGCGAGGCGGACCGCGAGCGCATCGCCCGCTCGAAGGACTCCGTGGAGCGATACCGGGAGCAGATACGGAAGCTCCAGGAGGCGCGCGCCGCGGATCGCACGCGCCTGCTCGACGCACGTGCCGCGCTGGAGCGGAGCAAGGAGGCGCTGGCCAGGAGCCAGGAGCAGGTCCGGACGCTCCGCGGGGCCCGGCCTCCCGCGGCGGAATAGGTCCGCCGCGACCGCCGCCGGGGCAAGATGGCCACGGCCCGGACGCATCGATCGGATTTGCGGATTTCCACTTCCGGCGCATCGCTGTAGGTCCGGCCCCAATCCAAGCAGGCAGGCCCTTCCATGCGCGTTCTCGTCACCGGCACGGCCGGCTTCATCGGCTTCCACCTCTCGCGGCTCCTCCTGGCCGAGGGCCACCAGGTCCACGGCATCGACGGCATGACCGACTACTACGACGTGTCGCTGAAGCGCCGGCGCCACGCGATGCTGCACCAGTCCGAGCGCTTCTCGGCCTCCGAGATCATGCTCGAGGACGACGCCGCCGTGGCCGAGGCCGCGGCGGCCTTCGAGCCGGAGGCCATCGTGCACCTCGCCGCGCAGGCCGGCGTGCGCTACTCGCTCGAGAACCCCCGCGCCTACATCGACGCCAACATCGTCGGCACCTTCAACGTCATGGAGGCCGCGCGCACCCACGCCGTCGACCACCTGCTGATGGCTTCTACCAGTTCCGTCTACGGTGCCAACGAGGACATGCCGTTCGACGAGCGCCAGAAGGCGGACACGCCGCTCACGATCTACGCCGCGACCAAGAAGGCCACCGAGGCGATGGGGCACTCCTACGCCCACCTCCACGACCTGCC
This sequence comes from Jannaschia sp. W003, assembly GCF_025144335.1. Lineage (NCBI taxonomy): Bacteria > Pseudomonadati > Pseudomonadota > Alphaproteobacteria > Rhodobacterales > Roseobacteraceae > Jannaschia > Jannaschia sp. W003. Next base: position 10,735 of record NZ_CP083541.1, on the reverse strand, counting down.
CGTCACCATGTTCCGCTTCTTCACGGTCTACGGCCCCTGGGGGCGCCCCGACATGGCGCTGTTCAAGTTCGCCGACGCGATCGCCGAAGGCAGGCCCATCGACGTCTACAACCACGGCGACATGTACCGCGACTTCACCTACGTCGAGGACCTCGTGCGCGCGATCGCGCTGCTGATCGCCACGCCGCCCGTGCGCCCCGAAGGCGGCGTGGTCCCCGAGGGGGACTCGCTGAGCCCCGTGGCGCCGTTCCGGGTGGTCAACATCGGCAACAGCGACAAGGTGCGGCTGATGGACTACATCGGCGCGCTCGAGGAGGCGCTCGGGGTGACGGCCGAGAAGAACATGATGCCGATGCAGCAGGGCGACGTGCCCGCCACCTGGGCGGATGCGTCGCTCTTGCGCACCCTCACCGGCTACGCCCCCGCCACCGACCACCGCGAGGGCGTGGCCCGCTTCGTGGAGTGGTGGCGCGAATGGCGGGGGTGGCAGGGCTGAGGCCCGCCCGCCGCCGCCATCCAGCAACATAGCAAAGCTTTCGGTTACTACGGAGGTCCGTTTCCATGACATCCCCGCTCGCCATCATCGGCCTCGGCTACGTGGGCCTGCCGCTCGCCGTCGAGTTCGGCCGCCGCCGTCCGGTGATCGGCTTCGACATATCCGAGGCCCGCATCGAGGCCCTGCGCGCCGGCCACGATGCCACGCTCGAGGTCTCCGACGCGGAGCTGGCGGCTGCGGAGCACCTTGAGTTCACCACCGACCGCGCCGAGCTCGCCCGCGCGACCACCTTCATCGTCACGGTTCCCACCCCCATCGACCGGCACAAGCGCCCCGACCTTACGCCTCTGGTCCGCGCCTCCGAGACCGTGGGCGCCGTGCTCAAGCCCGGCGACACGGTGATCTACGAGAGCACCGTCTATCCCGGCGCGACCGAGGAGGATTGCGTGCCCGTGCTGGAGCGGGTCTCCGGGCTGCGCCTCAACGAGGACTTCACGGTCGGCTACAGCCCCGAGCGCATCAACCCCGGCGATCACACCCACCGCCTGCCCGACATCCTGAAGGTCACCTCCGGCTCCACGCCCGAGGCGGCGGAGCGGATCGACGCGCTCTACGCCTCGATCATCACCGCGGGCACCCACCGGGCGCCCTCGATCCGCGTGGCCGAGGCCGCGAAGGTGATCGAGAACACCCAGCGCGACCTCAACATCGCGCTCGTGAACGAGCTCGCCGTGATCTTCGAGCGCCTCGGCATCGACACCGAGGCGGTGCTGCAGGCGGCCGGCACCAAGTGGAACTTCCTGCCCTTCCGTCCCGGCCTCGTGGGCGGGCACTGCATTGGCGTGGACCCCTACTACCTCACCCACCGCGCGCAGGCCGCCGGGCACCACCCCGAGATCATCCTCGCGGGGCGCCGCCTCAACGACGCGGTGGGCGGCTGGGTCGCCTCGCGGCTGGTGAAGGCGCTGCTCGGCCGGGGCCGCCCGGTGAAGGGGGCGCGGGCCCTCGTGCTGGGCCTGACCTTCAAGGAGGACTGCCCCGACACCCGCAACACCCGCGTCACGGACGTGGTGACCGAGCTCGAGGACTACGGCATGGCCGTGGACGTCCACGACCCCTGGGCGGAGCCGGATGATGCCGCCGCGGTGCTGGGCCGCCCGCTGTGCGCGGACCCGGAGCCCGGCGCCTACGACGCGGTGGTGCTCGCCGTGGCCCACCGCCAGTTCCGCGAGATGGGCGCCGACGCCATCCGCGGCTGGTGCGGCGAGGAGGGCGTGCTCTTCGACCTGAAGTACGTGCTGCCCCCCGAGGCCAGCGACCTGCGGATGTGAGGCGCGCCCTGCGCGGAGGGCGCGAAACCGTTGGGCACCCCGCCGCGGAGCGGGTACCCCGGCCCGGGGCACAAGCGGAGGGCGATCGGTGGCAGGCAGGGAACTGAGGCGGATCGTCCTCGTCGTCAGCGACGTCTCTACGCTCGGCGGCATCCAGCTGCGCACCCTGCGCACGCTGCGCGCCGCCGCGGGGCGGGACGTCGAGTACCTCTGCCTGAGCCTTCGCGACAACGGCGACGGCGCGCATCTCGAGGGCCTGCGCGGCCGCGTGATGGTGGCCGAGGCGGACCCCGAGGGCGTGCGGCAGACGATCGAGGGCTGGGATCCGGCGGACACCGTGGTCTGGTTTCCGAACAACGCCCTGCGCGGCTTCGACGCGCCGCTGCGCGAAGCCATCGACCGGCTGCCGCTCGTCCACGTAGGGTCCGGCCAGCTCGCCTACTTCATCCAGGACTCGGGCGCGCTGCTGGACCGCGACTACGTGGAGGGCCTGCGCGCGACGAAGGCCGTGGTGCTCTCGCGGATGGACCGGCAGACCTACGCGCAGTTCGGCGACCACGACCGGATCGTCGGCTTCAACCCGGTCGCCACCCGCGAGGAGAACGCGTTCGATCCCCGCGGGCGGAACACGCGCGTCACCTACGTGGGGCGCATCGACGACCGGACGCGGGGCGGCGACCGCCTCCTCGCGCTCGCCCGTGCCACGCGCGAGGCGGGCTTCCCGCCGCTGCGCGTCTTCACGGTCTCCGACCCGCGCAACTCGCCCGATCTGGAGACGCTCCGCGCGTCGATCCGGTCGAACGGGGCGGAGGAGCTGTTCGACTTCGTGTTCGACGAGATCGACCACGACCGCATCTTCGCCGAGGCGGCGGTGCTGGTTCAGCCCTCGCGCAAGGAGTCGTTCGGCAACGCCATCGTCGAGGCCTACAGCTACGGCGTGCCCGTGATCTCCTCGTCCTACGCGCCCGGCCCGGCCGAGCTGGTGGAGCACGGCCGGACCGGCCTGCTGCTGGACGACTACCGCTCCGAGACGCTGGTCGCGGCCCTCCGCTCGCTCACGCCCGAGACGCTCGTCGCGATGTCCGCCGCCGCGTTCGAGCGCCACCGCCAGTACTCCATGGAGCGGTACCTCGCCTTCGTGGAGGGGACCTCGCGCGGGGCCCTCGCGGCGTTCGACGGCCGCAACCGGCTTCCGGTCTTTCCGCGCATGCGCAGCTTCGAGGAGGCGGGCCGGCGCATCGCGCGGGCCGACGCGCGGGCGCAGGCCACGCGCGATCAGCTCTCGGGCGTCCAGGTGCGCATCGACCGCCTGCGCGAGCAGGCGCTGAAGGCCGAGGCCCGGGCGCGCAACGCGCAGGCCCGGGCCGTGCGCGCCAAGGAGGCGCTCGCGAGGGCCGGACTGCACGATCCCGACGAGGCGCCGCCGCCGCCCTTCCTCCGCCGGGTGCTCCGCCGCCTCCGCCGCGACGTCGGCGCCGCGCTGCGCAGGGCGCACCGCCCCGCCGGCCCGGACCCCGCGGCCGAGGCCAGGGCGCTCGACGTCGAAGCGGCGGCGCTGGACGGCGAGGCGCGCATGGCGGGCGAGGAGCGCACGCGCCTCGAACGGATCGCCCGCCTCGCGGAGCAGCCCGTGCCGCCCGCCGCGACGGACCAGCTGGACGGCGACGACCGCGCGCGCGCCGAGGACAGGGCCGCGCTGGACCGCGACCGCGGCGCGCTCGCGGCCGGGGAAGGCGGTGCGGCGGCGCGGGCCGAGGCGCAGCACCGGCGGCAGGCCCGCGGCACGCAGCGGCGCGACGCGATGGCGCACCGGGCGGAGCGGCAGGTGGAACGGCTCGCGCGGTTGGAGGCCCGGGAGAGCCGGCGCGTCCGGCAGGCCCGGGAAGCGGCCGTCGCGTGCGAGGTGAACGCGGCTTGGGACGACGGCGACTTCGCGCGCGCCGAGGCGCTGTGGTCGCGCATGGCCGCCGAGGACCCCCTGAACCCGGTCCCGCGCGTCGGGCTGGCGCGGGTCTTCCGCCGGATCGGCGCGTTCCACCGCTGCGAGGAGGAATACGAGGCCTTCGCCCGCGCCCTGGAAGGGCATCCGTCGCGCGACCTGAACCTCGGCCTCCTCGCCGGCGCGGCGAAGATGACGGACCGCGCGAAGGACCACTTCGACCGGGCCGTGGAGCAGGGCATCGCGGAGTACGCCGGGTGGAAGCGGGCGCTCGCCTTCTACCGGCAGCAGGGCATGCCCGCGGCGGCGCTCGCGCTGCTGGACCGGTGCCTGGGCGGCGCCCCCGGCGCCCCCGCGCTCGGCGACGGGGAGGCCGCGGCCTTCCGGCGGTCCCGCGACGAGGTGGTGGCGGACCTCGCCGCGGTCGGTTGGGACGTGGACGCCCGCGGCGCGCCACCGGAGGCGATGCGCCTCCACGACGAGGCCGCGCGCGCGATCTGTGCCCGGCCCGCGCCGGCGGTGCCCTACGACCCGGTGCCCGGCCGCGTCATGCTGGTGGTCCCGTCGCTCGGCGGCGGCGGCGTGCAGCGGCAGTCCCTTAATCTCGTGCGGTTCCTGCCCGCGGAGGCGCCCGCGCTTGAGGGCGTCGTGGTGCTGCCCTTGCTGGGGGACGCATCGCAGGACCACCACCGGGCCGCCTTCGCGGAAGCCGGCGCGCAGTTCGCCGATCCGGTGCCCGGGACGGACGCACCGCTCCCGCCCGACCTGCCAGGGGACGCGGCGCGGATGATCGAGACGCTGCCCGCGCGCTACGCCCGCGACGTCCGGCATCTCATGGCCGAGATACGGCGATGGCGCCCCGAGACGGTCCACGGCTGGACCGAGCCGGTGAGCGTGTCGGTGGGCCTCGCGGCGATGCTGACGGGCGTGCCGCGCGTGGTGCTCGGCGCGCGGTCCAGCGCTCCGATCGGACGCCGCGCGGTGAACGCCTCGGACTTCTTCCACGCCGCGCTGGCGGCTCTGCTGGCGCACGAGCACGTGACCCTCACCACGAACTGCCAGGCGAGCGCCGACGAGTTCGAGGCCTGGCTCGGCTGCGGGGCAGGGCGCGTCCGCACGATCTACAACGGCGTCGACGTGGACGCGATGCGGGCGGGACGCTCGCCCGGGCGGGCCGCCGCGCTGCGTGCCGGGCTGGGCGTGCCCGAGGCGGCGCCGCTGGTGATGGCGGCGTTCCGCATCACCACCGAGAAGCGTCCGCTTCTCTGGGCCGAGGCCGCCGCGGGGGCCATCGCGCTGCGCCCCGACCTCCACTTTGCGATGCTCGGCGACGGCGTGCTGCGCGAGTCCGTGGCCGACCTCGTGGCCGCGCGCAGCCTCGCGGAGCGCATTCACCTGCCGGGCCGCACCGAGGAGGTGGAGAACTGGATCGAGGCCGCCTCGGCGGTGTTCCTCACCTCGAACTTCGAGGGCACCGCGAACATCGTGCTAGAGGCGCAGGCGCTCGGACGGCCCGTGATCGTGCCCGACGTGGGCGGCCTCGCGGAGTCGTTCCGCCCGGGCGTCACCGGCATCCTCTTCGACCCCGACGAGGACGCCGGGACCCTGTCCCGGCGGATCGTGGATGCGCTCGGCGACCCGGCGCTCGCCGAGGCCGCGCGGGGGGAGGGGGAGGCATTCATCCGCGAGCGCTTCGCGATCGACGCCTTCGTGCGGAGCCACCGCGATCTCTACGGCCTCTCCGGGCGCGGCGCGGCGGACGGCGTCACTTGACGCCCGACGCGATGTCGGCGCCCACGAACAGCCGCTGGAGCAGCGCGAAGATCACCACCACCGGCAGGATCGAGATCGCCAGCGCGGCCTGCTGGAGCGACTTCTGGTCGAGGTCCTCGAAGGCGCCCTGCAGCAGGTAGATGCCCACCGGGAGGGTCTGGAGCTCGGGCGCCGTGCGCGTGACGGTCATGGTCCAGATGAACTCGTTCCAGTGGTACACGAACGAGAACAGCGTCAGCGTCGCCACCGCGGGCTTCACGAGGGGCAGCATCACGGAGCGGAAGATGCGCCACTCCGACGCCCCGTCGAGGCGCGCCGCCTCGGCCAGGTCCTCGGGGATGCCGAGGAAGAACTGGCGCATCAGGAACACGCCGTACCACGTCACCACGAAGGGCAGCACGAGCGCCGCGTAGGTGCCGAGCAGGCCCGAGCCGCCCTGTCCCGCGAGGTCGTTGCCGCCCAAGAGGGGGGCGAAGCGCAGGATGAAGAAGATCGGGATGATGAACAGGAAGAACGGGAACATCTGCGCGCCCACGACCAGCCGGAAGATCGCGTCCGCGCCCCGGAAGCGGTAGCGCGCGAGGGCGTAGCCGGCGGTCGTGGAGGTGGCCACCTGGAGCGCCGTGATCACGAGGGTGACCACCACGGAGTTCACCAGCCACGTGCCCATGGGAAGCTCGCGGAAGACGCGGGCGTACACGCCCCACTGCGGGTCCGCCGGCCAGTAGCGCGGCGGCGTGGTGAACACGTCCGCCGGCCCCCGCAGCGCGCCGATGAACATGTCCGCGAAGGGCAGCACCGTGACGAGCGCGCCCAGGGCGAGCGCGGCGTACTTCAGCGCCCCGAGCGCGGCCCGCCGGAGCCGCCGGCGCGGTTCCGCGCGGGCCCCGGCCCCCGTCGCCGCGTCCGGCCCGCGCATCTCTCCCACGGCGGTCACGAGCGGTCCCGCATCAGTGCGAACTGCCCCGCCGAGACCACCGCCACCAGCGCGAAGAGGACAAGCGCCGCGGCCGAGGCGCGGCCCATGCGCAGGTCTTCGAAGGCCATGCGGTAGGCGTAGAGCGCGGTCACCTCCGTGGCCCCGCGCGGCCCGCCGCCGGTCATGGCGAGGATCAGCGAGAAGAACCCCATGCCGGTGATGAACGACGTGACGGTGACGAAGATCGCGGCGGGCCGGATGATCGGCAGGGTGATCGAGCGCAGGGTACGCCACGCGCCGGCTCCGTCGAGCGTGGCGGCCTCGTAGATCTCGGCGTCGACCGACTCGAGCGCTGCCGAGAACACCAGCATGTTCTTGCCCGTGTCGTACCAGACCATGACCAGGATCACCGACACCATCGCCATGGCCGGATCGCTCAGCCAGTCCGGCCCGCGCAGGCCCGCGAGACCCAGAAGGCGGTTGGCGAGTCCGTAGCGGTCGTCCAGCACGAACTGCCAGAGGTAGGCGATGGCCACCACGTTGGTGAGCTGCGGCAGGTAGTAGACGGAGCGCCAGACCGCCTTGCCGCGGGCGCGCGAGAACACGAAGGCGAGGCCGAGGCTGAGCGGCACGCAGAGCGCGACGAAGCCGAACGCGAACGCGAAGGTGTTCGCGAGCGAGCGCAGGAAGGCGTCGTCGCGCGTCAGCAGGTACTCGAACTGCCGCAGCCCCACCCAGGAGGGCGTGCCGAGCGGGTTCCAGCGGGTGAAGGACAGCCACACCGAGAAGCCGAGCGGCAGCACGAGGAACACCGCCGCGAAGACGAGCAGCGGCGCGAGGAACAGCCAGGGCGCGGCGCCGGCACGCTCGGCGCCGCTGTGGGGGCCGCTCACGCGGCGGCCCCCGATGGGCGGAGGGGCTTCACTGGAACTCGAACAGGATGTCCTCGACCTCGCGGTCCAGCTCCGCCAGCGCCTCGTCCGCCTCGCGCTCGCCGGCCATCACGCCCTCGATGGCCTGCGCCATCAGCCCCTCGATCTCCGAGGCCTGCACGACGTTGGGCTGGCTGATGGCCCGCCCGCTCGCCAGCGCGTCCACGTAGGGCTGCGTGAAGGCGTCGGGCGCGGGCAGCGCCTCGGTGTCGGCGGTGGAGGCGGTCAGGGCGCCGAGGCCGTCCAGCATCTCGGCCACGCAGGAGGGGCCGCCGTCGCGCGGCTCGTTGAGGTGGCGCACCAGCTCCCACGCGGCGTCCTGGCGCTCGGAGCCGGAGTCGACGCCCATGAAGAAGGCGTACTGGAGTGTCTTCCAGTCCTCGCCCGTGGGGATCGGGGTCACGGCGACCTCGGCGAAGTCCTCGCCCATCCCCTCGCGGATCGCGCTCTCGTACCAGTTGGCCATGATCATCATGGCGATGCCGCCCGCCGGGAAGTCGTAGGCGTCCACCGAGAGGTCGGCGATGCCGTCCCGCACCAATCCGGCCATGCGGTCCACCGTCGCCGCGGCCGCCTCGCCGTCGAACGCCGCATCGCCCCCGTCGTAGAGCGCCTCGCCGCCCTCGGAGTAGAGGAGGGCGTAGAACGGATGGACGATGCCCGCGCCCGACGAGGACTGGGCGAAGGCGAAGCCGGCGGTCTCCACGCGGCCCTGGTCATTGCGGGTGGTGACGGCCTCGGCCATCTCGCGCAGCTCGTCCCAAGCCGCGGGCGGCGCGTCGTATCCCGCCTCGCGCAGGAGCTTCATGTTCGACACCAGCATGTAGGCGGACACCTCGGTCGGCACGCCGAGCAGCTGTCCGTCGATGGTGGCCGCGTCCACGGTGCCGGGGGCGTAGCCGTCCCGCACGAACTGCGCCACGTCCTCGGGGGCCTCGGCGAGAACGTCGTTCTCGGCCATCTGCGCGGCCCAGATCGAGTAGACGTTGTAGATGTCGGGCGACTGCCCCCCGAGGCGCGCGGTCAGCACGGTCTGCAGGTAGTCGCGATAGCCGATCTGCTGGTACTCGGCGCCGCCGGGCCCGTCCCAGGCCTCGATGCAGGCGATCAGCGGCGCGGCCTGTTCCTGGGTGTAGTGCATCGCGACCTGGAGCGGCGCGTCCTGGGCCGCCGCGGCGGCGGGCAGGGCCGCGGAGGCGAGAAGGGCGAGGGGCAGGCGTGTCGGCATGGGGCGTCTCCCTGGGCGGCGGACCGCGGGGCCCTCGTGGCTCCGCACCGTCCTCCGCGAGCGTGGGCACGGCGCCCGTTCGGTCGGGCCGCGCCTCGCCCGGAAGAATGGGCCGAACCCCCGGACGGTCAACGGAATCCTCGGGCCGCCGCGGAGGATAATCCGCGCTTCGGGGGCGCCTCCGTGGTATGATCGGGCGTCCGGCCTCCCCGGGCCGGGGGAAAGAGGGGGGACGCACATGATTTGGGGAATCGCTAAGTCCGCCACGCTCGCGGCCGCCGCCGCAGGCACGGCCCTTCCGGCGCTCGCCGAGGGCGATGCCGCGCGCGGCGCCTATCTCGTGGAGGCCGTGATGGCCTGCGGGAACTGCCACTCGCCGATGGGGCCGGAGGGGCCGGTCGAGGGCCAGGCCCTGTCGGGACGCCTGGTCGAGGACTCCGAGGAGTTCACCGCGATCGCGCCCAACATCACGCCAGCGGGGCGCATCGCGGGGTGGTCGGACGCGGAGCTTGCCCGCGCCATCCGAGAGGGCATCCGGCCCGACGGCTCGGTGATCGGGCCGCCCATGCCGTTCATGACCTACCGCTCGATCTCCGACGACGACCTCGCGGCGATCGTGGCCCACCTGCGCACCGTCCCGGCGGTCGAGAACGACCCGGGGCAGAGCACGTACCGCATCCCCCTGCCGCCCGCCTACGGCCCGCCGGTCGAGACCGTCTCGGCCCCCGCGCCGGGCCCGAACGCAGTTTGGGGCGAGTACGTGGTGGCCCTCGCGCACTGCATGGAATGCCACAGTCCGCTCACGCCGGAGGGCCCCGACTTCGGCGAGGGCTTCGCCCGCGGCGGCTTCGCGTTCCACGGGCCGTGGGGCGTGTCGGTCTCGGCGAACCTGACGGATCACCCGGACGGTCTGGCGGACCGCACCGACGCCGAGATCCGCAAGATGATCACGCAAGGGGTGCGGCCCGACGGCGAGGCGATGCTGCCGCCCATGCCCTACGGCTACTTCGCGGGCATGACGGACGAGGACCTCACGGCGGTCGTCGCCTACCTGCGGACCATCCCGGGCAAGCCCGACCTCTGACGGGGGAAGGGCTACGTCCGGACCGTCGCCCGGCGGCCGGGGCGAGTGGCGCGGCGACGTCGAGGGCCATCCGCGACGCCCAGCCGGTGGCGTTCCTTGGCCACGGAATGGAGGCGATGTTCCGATTGTGGGTCGGAGACGTGCCCGCGACCGAGGATGCGCGCGGCCAATCGACTCACCGCACCGGACCGGTGCGGTGGCGGCGGACAGCGGCTACGTCGCGCCCCGCCGCAGGCACGCGATCCATCGGGGACGACGATGCTTCCGATGATCGACGCGGCGGCGCGCCCGCGCCCCTGTTTTCCGCTCGCGCACGGGGACTTGAAGGCTTCGACAGAATAAACAAACTCGCTTTAAATAACATTTGACGCGACGTTCCGAAGCGGGCAATCTCCCCCCCAAGAGCCGGCGGGAGGTCGGTCTCGTTCCCGGGAGGATACCATATGAAGACCCTGTTTGCGGGCACCGCGCTCGCCCTCGTCGCCGCCACCTCGGTCCAGGCCCAGATGGCACCCGAGGGCACCAGCGCGTGCCTCATCACCAAGACCGACACCAACCCCTTCTTCGTGAAGATGAAGGAAGGCGCCCAGGCCAAGGCCGATGAACTCGGCATCGAACTCAAGACCTTCGCGGGCCAGGTCGACGGCGACCATGAGACCCAGGTGGCCGCCATCGAGACCTGCATCCTCGACGGCGCCTCGGGCATCCTGCTCACGCCGTCCGACACCTCGTCGATCGTCAGTTCCGTGCAGCAGGCCCGCGACGCCGGCATCCTGGTGATCGCGCTCGACACGCCGCTCGACCCGATCGACGCCGCCGACGCCACCTTCGCCACCGACAACTTCCTCGCCGGCGAGCTGATCGGCCAGTGGGCCGCCGCCAAGCTGGGCGACGAGGCCGCGAACGCCAAGATCGCGATGCTCGACCTCGCCGTCAGCCAGCCCTCCGTGGATGTGCTGCGCGACCAGGGCTTCCTCCAGGGCTTCGGCATCGACCTGGGCGACCCGAACGTGATCGGCGACGAGACCGACGA
>NZ_CP083540.1 GCF_025144335.1 Jannaschia sp. W003 | reverse complement strand
ATCGAGATGAACTCGCGCGGGGAGCCGTTGAACTTGTCCTGAAGCTCGTTGAACAGGTAGACGAGATGGGTGCAGGACGCCTCGTCCCAGTCGAGCCGCACGCCGGGCCTCGGCTGCACGGGGGTCCCGTCGGCATCTTCCGCATCGAAGCCCATTGTCTGCCAGACCAGCTCGACCGCCTCCGAAGCGCGCTTGCGGATAAGCTTCTGCTCGGCGAGCGGCGTCGCGGTCGGCAGCGTCAGGATGATCTGGGACAGCCGCCGCGGGATCGCCGCGTCCCTGCGGTTGCGTCGCGCGGCGACCGAGTTGACCTGCACGATGGCGTGGATCAGCAGCTCGGCCAGCATCAGCGTGTAGAGCGCGCTGCGGGAATAGCGGCGCAGCAAGCCGGGCAGCGCGCCCTTCTTCGACTTCGACACCAACTCGCCGCTTTCAGTCAGGCGCGAGACGATGGGGCCGCGGATCTCCTGTCGCTCGCCGCCCGGCGCGACGTTGGCGGCGTTGTTGATCCAGGGCAGGGCGCGCGCCTCGGTGTCCCACAGATAGCGCTTGGGGCTCGACAGGCCGCTCGCGCCCTCGGTCCCGTCGGTCCGTGCTGCGAGTTGCGCCGCCTCGGGCCCGACGCGCACCGGGCTTGGCCAGAAGAACGCCTCGCGGGCGGTGCGCTGCGATTGCGCGGCATGTGCGATGGGGCCGAAGTCGGAGGTGGCGAACTCGACGCGGCTCTCGAAGGGTTCCGAGTAGGCCTGCGCCACCGAGGTCAGGTCGCGAAGCTCCAGCCGCGCCAAGTCGCTGAGGTCCGCCAGCGTGTCCGACCGGCCGTTCTCGACCAGCACACCGCACATGCGGCTGTTGCCGATGTCGAGCACGAGGTTCACGTCGACCGGCGGCGTCTCGCGGGCGATGTCCGAGAACATGTCGACGATCTCGATGTTCGGCACGACGCAGCAGGCAGAGATCGCGTCGATCAACGCCATGTAGGCGGCCCAGTGCTCGCCGGGATTGGCGAAGGCCTCGGGCGTGACCGGGCGGCCCTTCTCGCGCGTGAGGCCCCTGGCGTACTGCTCGCGCAGCCAGGCGGCGACCCAGGGCAAGCTGCAGAAGGGCACGTTCGCGTCGGGATCCGCCGAGAAGCCGAAGCTGACCTTGTCTGTCGCGTCCGACGGCGCCTCTGGCGTGGTGTAGGGCTGGCCGGGCAGGCGCGGGGCGAGCAGCGTGTCGAAGGCAAGCACGACGCGGTGCGTGCGGCCCCTGTCGTCGGGCGCGTCGAGCTTCAGGACCATCGCGCGCGCCCAGGTCGTCGGGCCCTCGTCGAAGGCCCGCCCCGCGCGGCGGAAGATTGGGAAGGGCAGCCACAGCCTATCGAACCGCGCCACCGCGGCCTGCGACTTGATCGCGTAGGTCTCGTCCTCGTCGGCCTCCCGCAGACGGTCCTCGCCCTTGGGCCGGTAGACCAGCAGCTCTTCGCCGTCGGCGTCCTCGCCGTCCCTGACGCGGTGTGTCGGATAGATCGTCAGCGCGGTCGGGTCGCCCAGATCGCCCACGTGCGTGACCGCCCGCGCGAGTCCGGTCAGCGCGTCCTCGTGGAAGGCCAGGTCCAAGAACTGGATGCCGGAGTTCGGCACCAGCGTGACCGTCTCGGCGGGTCCGAAGTCAATCGCGGTCTTGAGCATTCCGGCCGTTCCTCACTTGAGCCTGAAGGTGGTGACGTCATCGGTCTCGCCGGGCGCAACCACTCCCTCGAACCGCCGCGCACCCGCGGCGTCGCGAAGCTGCACGACCCAGGGCACCGGCGTGCGGGGAGCTACCTCCGAGGCCGCATAGTGCCGGACCCGGACGGAGTACGTGCCCTCCTGACCGCCGTCGGCGTCGAAGTAGCCGTTCTCGATCGGGTTGTCGGAGACCGTGCCGAAATAGGTCCGGCAGACGGATCCATTGCCGGAGACGCGGCCAGAGCAGCGGTTCTGGTCGATGTCTATGGTGCCGCCGCAGCGCGAGGCGCCTCCGATCATCGTCTGGCCGGAGGGGCAGACCACCGTCAGATCGAGATCGCTGCGTCCGTTCCAAAGAAGCGTGACCGTGACGTCGCCCTGCGCCCCGCCTGCATCTTCGCGCGCACGGTCGATCTCGGTCGGGCCGGGATCGGGCTGGTCCGTCGGCGTGGGCACAGGCGCGGGCGGGGGCGGCGCCGCCGTCGCGGGCCGGTCGGCCGCCCAGCGGGGCGGATCGTCGACGTCGCATCGCGGCGCCCCCAGCGCGACGAGCGTCAGGCGATCGACCTCCCGTCGCAGCGCGTCGCCCTCGGCGCGGACGACCTCCGCGCGGCCCTCGGGCGGGCAATAGGCGAACACCTGCCAGGACGGGGGCAGGTTCAGCGCGCAGGCCGCCACAAGGACCAGCAGGATCGCCGCCAGGATCGCCGCGAAGAGCAGCCACAGCAGCCACGCCCAAGGCCATGGCGAGGCCGCAACGGGCCCCGAGGCCAGCACAGGCGCGGCGCCGGCAGCCCCGCGCGCGATCCGCGTGATGCCGGGGTCCGGCGCGGCGCGGGTCTCGCGCAGGAGCGCGCCAGTCGAGACGGTCGACTCGTCGCGCGCGCCCCATTGCACCAGCACCGGTTGATCGCCGGCCACCCAGAGCCGATCCTCAAGCGGAACGCCGGCCGGCTGCTGCTGGATCGTGTCGAGCATCATGCCCCACCGACGATCCTCCGCCGACTTGCCCGAGGCGTAGCGTTGGGCCAGAGCCGCGACGTCCGCGGTCAGCGCCTCGGCCCGCTCGAGCGCCGCGGCGCGCGCCTCGGGCGGCAGCGCGGAGAGCGGACGCGGCTCGGCCGCGGTATCGGCCATCCAGCCGACGCCGTCGGTCCCCGCATAAGGCTGCGCGAAGAGCGCGGCATGCTTCGGGCCGAGCGCTGAGCCGAGGAGCGTCTGGAGCTGGTCCCAGCTGTCGTGGACCGGCGCGCGGCCCACCGTGAGCGGCCGCGTCTGGTTGGCCGGCGTCTCGGTGAGGAAGCGTCGCGTCACCGCAACGACTCGCAAGGCTCGGACAGGACGCGCGGCGCTGCGCCGTTCCGCGCCAGGAAGTCGGTCAGCGCCGACCCACCCAGGGCATAGTCCCCCTGTACCAGAATGGACCCGCTGCCCGTGTTCTGGCGTCCGTAAGTGTTGATGCCTACGGCGCGACCGCAGGTGTCGATCAGCGGGCCGCCGCTGTTGCCCGCCGAGATGTCGGCCGTGTGAGGCACAAGCTGGAGGGCGCTATCGCCGTCTTGGACGGTCGTGATCATGCCGCTGGTCACGAGGCTTTCGGGCGGAGTCGCGGGCTCTCCGCGGGCGACCTTGGCGACGTATTCCGCGACTAATTCGCGGACGAAGAAGCCGGGATAGCCGCTGGCATAGACGTCCTGCGTGCGCCGCGCCGGACCGAAGGACAGCGCCTCCGCGGAGGGCTGCGGTGTGCCGAGCCGAAGCAGCGCGAAGTCCGGTCCGCCCGCTTCCGGCGGGGCGCCCGTGGAGGCGACGAGCTCGACGACGACCGGATCGGTGATGAAGTCGTTGGCGATTAGGTAGCGCGTCCTGCCGTCGGTGACGTGGGCGTTGGTCACGATATGGGTGTCGTCCACGAAGAAGCCGGTGCCCGATGAGAACGAGTCCTCCCCGAGCGCCAGGACCAGAACGGTACTGGCCCGCAAGAGGTCGTCGATGCTGCCCGCGAAGGCGGCAGCCGTCTCGCTCCCGGCCGCGTCAGGTTCATCCTGCTCCGCTGCGCGCGCCGGGCGGCCGGGACCGGGGGCGATGGCCCCCCGCGCCGGGGACACTGCACGAGCGGGCGGCGGCAGCAGATCGAAGCGATCCGCCGCCGAGGGCGGCGCGGAGGACCGCTCGACGGAGCGTGGATAGAGGTCGCCATCCCAAGTGCAGACGCCGGTCTGCACGCCCCGTGCGAGGCGGGAGACCTCCCGCTCGAGCGTCGCGTTGGCTTCTTCCAGAGCGATCACCGATGCTTCGTCGATCGCCGACTCGCCGTAGCGCAGCACGCCCGGGATCAGCAGGATCAGCAGCACCGCGAGCGCGACCGCACAGGCCACCGCTGGCGCGAGCCAGGGACGGCGCGGCGGCGCGGCGCGCTCCGGGGCGGTCTCGGGGGTCCGGACATCTTCCATCACTCTTGTCCCTCGACTGCGATTTCCTCGTCCACGATGGCTTCGCACTCATCCCGCGAGAGCTGGCCCGTGGTCTGGCGCAAGCGTTGCGACAGCCGGTCGACATTGTTGGCCTCGTAGAAGGCGCCCCCCGTGGCCTCGGCGATGCAGCGGTTCGCCTCGATCCCGGCGCCGAGCGAGACGACGGAGACTTGCGCGTGGGGCAGGGTTGACGCCAACCGGCGCGCGGCAGCGCAGGGGTCGCCCCGGCAGCTGTCCTCGCCGTCCGAGACGAGGATGATCGCCGCAGGGCGGTCGGCGGTCCGGCCGGCGGTGACGAGGCGCGGGATCGCATCGAGGGCCGCGGCCAGCGCCGTGTTGTTGCGCAGCCGCACGGAGTCGAGCGTCTGCCGATACGCCGAGGCATCGCCGGTGCCGAACACGCCTTCCTCGCGCGGGACCCTGCCGCAATCCGCGAACGAGATCAGCCGGAGCCTCGCATTCTGCGAGAGGCCGGTGAGGAGCCCGCTCAGAGCATCGCGCGCCGCGTCGATCCGGTCGGGCTCGCGGGGGCTCTCGGCCTGCCGCACCAGCCGGTTGTACTGGTTGAGGAGATTTTGCGGTAGGTTGCCTCGCGCGTCGACCTGCCGATTGATCCGCTCGATCGCCTGCAGAATCTCCGGGTCGACGGTCATGTCCCAACCCATGCTCCGCGACGCATCCAGCACGACGAGGATGTCGTCCGGCGGAGGCGCGGTGCAGGCGGCGACACGTTCCTCGCGGGCCTCGTCCACCTGAGCGGTGCAGATCGGGGCGCGTGCGGCCTCGATCCGCCAACGAACGTCCTCCCGCTCGAGTGCCTCGCGCTGCTCGAACGCTGCGGAGATTCGCAGTTCGAGATCCGAAGGCGCGGAGTCGCACGTCCGGATCAATCCGAAAGGTCCTTCGCATGCACGAAGGGCGAGCAGGCCAGTCGTCAGTCCAATGACAACGAAGGCAGTCCAGAGTGCAGGAACAATGAAATTTTTCGCAGAAGCAAGAACTCTACCACTCACCTAGTTCACCTTAATCTCTATACGGATTTGCTAGCATGAAGGTACGGCTTGTCCCTAGCCTAAATTAAGGGCTCGAAACGGTGGAGCACGCGCTTCTCCAGGAAGGCGCGCTCCAGTCTCATTAAATGATGCGGTGGCTGTGACCTGAGCCCCGTTTCCTCCTCCAGATTTGGGCAGAGTCCTTCCCGACGAAGGAGATGGACGGATGAAGGGATCGAGGTTCAGCGAGGAGCAGATCCTCGCAACGCCGAAGGAGCAGGGCGAGGCATGAGCCCGCCATCGGTTCGAGGGCCATGCCGAGCGGCGTGGCGACCGCCGATGTCTGCCGGAAGCACGGTGTCGGCTCAGCGACGTTCTGCAAATGCAAGGCCAAGCATGGCGGCCTGGAGGGCGAGCCTTGTCCGCCACCGGTTCAAGGACAGGGGGCGAGCGCGAAGAGGTCGGTCGTGGCCCATCTGCGCGAGGCGCACGGCGTGAGCCAGCGGCAGGCATGCGCGGCGACGGGCTTAGACCGGTCGAGCATCCGGTATCGCAGCGTCCGCACCGACGACGCCGAGGCCAAGGATTCCATGAAGGCGGTGGCCGCCGAGCGGCGTCGCTTCGGCTACCGGAAAATCTACGTGATGCTCGACCGCCGGGGGATCACCATGAACCTCAAGACGCTCTGGCGGCCCTGCCGCGAGGAAGGGTTGCAGGTCAGGAAGCGCGGCAGTCGCAAGCGCGCGCTCGGCGCGCGCAGGCCGATGGTCGTGCTCGACGGGCCGAACCGGCGCTGGCCGATGGACTTCGTCAGCGACGCCTTCACGGACGGGCGGCGGTTTCGGCTGCTCACGGTGGTCGACGACTCCAGCCGGGAATGCCTGGCCCTGGTGGCGGACACGTCCCTGTCGGGCGCTCGGGTCGCCCGCGGGCTGGACGGGATCATCACCGTCCGGGGCAGGCCCGCGACCGCGGTCTCGGACAACGGAGCGGAGTTCAATCCGACGGCGATCCTGAACCCGGTGTTAGCGCACCGAGATCGCCTGGCGTCCGCCATGAGTCTCGGACCGATGGCGGCCACGTCGCAGACCATCGCGCCGGGCAAGCCCACCCGAGACACGCCTTCGTCGAGAGCTTCAAGGGGCGCCTGCGCGACGCGCTGCTGAACGAGACGCTGTTCAGCGATCTCCGCTTGGCGAGGGGCGCGATCCGGGCCTGGCGGGAGGACCACAACACCTGCCGCCAGCATTCGGCTTCGGGAAATCTCCCGCTGGCCGAGTTCGCCACGCAGATCAGACTGGACGAGAAGGACGCGTAGAGCGCGGACATCAACCCCAGGACTTTCCCCGCCGCTGGAGGAAAGTCGGGGCTCAGCTCATCCCGGTTGCTCAAGGAGCATCTTGGCCACCAATGCAAGGGGGTCATTTCTGACGCCGATTACCCCGCTACGGGGTTCACTTCTCCATGCCGATTCATAGCCACTTACCTAAGCGACTGCTTCACTTGTGAACCGTTGGGCAGGAAGTTCTGCAACAACGCCCCCCGAACGAACCGGTGTGGCCGTGAATCAGTATTATGTAACAGGCCTGTTGGGGCCGCACGCGCATTCCATCGCGACTGCCTTCGCACCGGGATGCGAGAAATCCTGTGCAATCATGGCGCACAAGGCGAACACGGCAGCTGCGACGCGAAACCCTCCGGCGCACCTTTCCCGGCACCCCGCTTGGCCAACGGCAAACGCATCCGCACGACGAGGCCAGGCTCTCGCGGGACCAGCTCTAGCGTGCCGCCGAAGGCCTGCGCGGCGGCCTCAGCGATGGGTAGGCCGAGGCCGGAGCCCTCTCCGGGGCGGACCTGGCCAAAGCGGGCGCGGGCGGTCTCGATGTCGACCGCGCGCAGGCCGATGCCGTCGTCGGCGACCTCGATGGTGCAGGTCTCGGTGCCCATTTCCAGCCGCAGCGCGACCTCGCGGAGCGTGGGGCCGCCGTGGGCCAAGGCGTTGTGGGCGAGGTTCAGGACGGACTGCTCCAGCAGGAGGGGGTCGGCGCGGATCGGTGCGGGCATGGGCGCGCCGTCCCAGGTGAAGCGTACGCCGCGCTCGGCGTAGGCGGCGCGCAAGGAGGGCGCGAGGCCCTCCAGCAGCCTGCCTACGTCAACCGGCACCAGCGCGTCGGGGGTCACGGCGCCCGCCCGCTCCAGCGCAAGCAGCCCGTCGGCGAGGCGCGACAGCGCGCGCGCGGCCTCTGCGATGTCGGCGCTGCGCTCGCGCAGATCGGCGCCCTCGGGGGCCGAGCGCAAGGACTCGGCGAGGCTGAGAACGGCGGCGATCGGGTTGCGGAGCTGGTGCGCCGCGTTCGAGATGAAGCTGTCCTTGGCGCGGAACGTGGCCGACAGCTCGCCCAGGAGGCGGTTGAGCGTGCCGACAATGCCCCGGACCTCGGGCGGGATCGGGCGGCGGATCGGACCGAGATCCGAGGCCGAGCGCCGGGCGATGGCCTCCTCGAGGTCGCGCAGGGGGCGCAGGCCGAGGTCGACCCCGAACCACACCAGCAGGGCGAGCGCGGCGATCAGCGTGGCGATCACGATCGAGGTGCGCCGCGTGAGGCTGGCCACGAAGCCGTCGCGCACGCCCACCTCCTGCCAGACCGTGAAGGTGAACGGGCCGGCGAGGCCGTCGATCGTCATGGTCTCGGACAGGCGCAGGGCCCGTACCTCGCTGCCGCGGTAGATCGCGTCGTAGAAGACCCGGTCCGGCGCCGTGCCGTTCAAGGCCATGGGCGGCACCGGGGGCGTGGCGTAGCCGGTCACGAATACGCCGTCGGGGGCGTAGGCGTGGTAGAAGACCGGTCCGCCCGAGGTGTCGCGCAGCAGGTCGCGGGTGCCCCGGCTCAGGGCGTCGCCGCCCGTAGCCGCCACGTCGCGCGAGATCGCCAGCGCGGTGGACAGGAGGGAGCGGTCGAAGCGCTCGGCGGCGCGGCGCTGCGCGTCGGCGCCGGCCCAGAGCCCGAGGCCGACGGCGATCACGAGGAGCGGTCCGAGGATGATCGCGGTCAGGCGCGCGCGCAGCGACAGGCTCGCGACGGCGACGCTCACGACGGCGCCCGCAGGACGTAGCCGAGACCCCGCGCGACCCGGATCTCGACGCCATGGGGTTTGAGGCGCTTGCGCAGGCGCGAGACGTAGACCTCGACCACCTCCTCGCCCACGTCCGCGCCCGTGCCGTAGAGGCTGTCGAGCAGGCGCTGCTTCGGCACGGTGCGCCCCTCGGCGGCGAGCAGCGCTTCCAGCAGCGCCAGCTCGCGGCGCGGCAGGGCGATGGGGCCGTCGGGGCCTTCCAGCGTGCGCCCCGCCGGGTCGAAGCGCAGGGAACCGATCCGCCGCGCGTCCGGCTCGCGGGCCTGGGTGCGCCGCGACAGGGCGCGGATGCGCGCGGCCAGCTCGGCCATCTCGAAGGGTTTGGCGAGGTAGTCGTCGGCGCCCGCGTCCAGCCCCGCCACCTTGTCGTCGGTGCCGGCGCGCGCGGTCAGCATCAGCACGGGTCGCAGGTCGCCCCGCGCGCGCATTCCCCGCAAGACCGCGATCCCGTCGCGCCCCGGCAGGTTCACGTCGAGCACCACGAGGTCGGCCCCGTCGCCGCGCAGGAAGGCGTCGGCGGCGTCGCCGTCGTGCAGGAGGTCCACCGCGTGGCCCGCGTCGCGCAGCTGGTAGGCGATGCCCTTGGCCAGGGGCACGTGGTCCTCGACGACGACGATGTGCAACGGGACGGCTCCCGCCCGGAAAACGGGCATTCCGAAAGGTTGGTGCAAGTCTGACCGGCTAGGAACCCCGCATCAAGGCGCCGGGGAGAGGCGCCACGATCTGGGAGACCGGCGCCGCGACGGGCGCCGGCGACACGTCTGGGAGGACACACATGACCCTGACCGCCATCACCCGCCGCGCGGCCCTCGCCGCCGGACTGTCGATCGCCGCCACCGGCGCGCACGCCGACGCCCACACGCTCGACCTCGCAGGAAAGACCGTGGAGTGGATCATCCCGTTCTCGGAGACGGGCGGCTCGGCCAAGTGGGCCAACTTCTACGCCCCGCTCCTGTCGGAGGCCCTGCCCGGCCAGCCCACCGTGGTGGTGCGCTTCATGCCCGGCGCCGGCTCGACCAAGGGTGCCAACTACTTCCAGGAGCAGAGCTACGAGGACAGCGAGGGCACGGTGATCTTCGGCTCCTCGGGCTCCACGCAGTTCCCCTACCTCCTGAACGATCCGCGCGTGCGCTACGAGTACGGCGACTGGAACGTGGTGCTGGCCTCGGGCACCGGCGGCGTGGCCTACCTGCCGCCCGCGCTGGCCGAGAAGCTGGGCGAGGACGGCTCGGCCGCGGCCCTTGGCGATGAGGACTTCATCTACGGCAGCCAGGGCGCCACGCGCCTCGACCTCGTGCCGCTCCTGGCTTGGGAGATGCTGGGCCTGCAGGTCGAGCCGGTGTTCGGCATCGAGGGCCGCGGCGACGGGCGCCTGATGTTCGAGCGCGGCGAGGCCAACATCGACTACCAGACCTCGTCCTCCTATCTCGGCGGCGTGGCGCCGCTGGTCGAGGCCGGCACCGCCGTGCCGTGGTTCTCGTTCGGCGCGCTGGACGATGACGGCAACATCGTGCGCGACCCCACCTTCCCGGACATGCCCACCTTCAAGGAGGTCTGCGAGGCCACCGAGGGCTGCGAGACGTCCGGGCCGAAGTGGGACGCGTGGAAGGCCTTCTTCGTGGCCGGCTTCCCGGCGCAGAAGATGGTGTTCCTCCCCCAGGGCGCCACCGAGGAGGCGATCGCCACCTACACGGAGGCCTTCGAGGCCATCAAGGCACGGTCCGACTTCGCCGAGATCTCCGAGGCGCGCCTCGGGGTCTATCCGCAGATGACCGGCGCCGCGGCCGAGAAGGCCAAGGCGGACGCCACGCAGGTGCCCGACGAGGCCCGCGACTTCGTCACCGGCTGGCTGATGGACCGCTACGGCGTGTCGCTGAACTGATCGCGACCTGACAGCGCGGCGTCCCCGGCCCGGGGGCGCCGCCTCACGTTCCGTCTGGGGGAGAGCGGGATGGACATCCTCGCAACCGCGCTGCCGGCGCTTGGCGACGCGTTCGGCATGATCCTGCAGCCGCACGTGCTGGGCTTCCTGGTCCTCGGCGTGGTGATGGGCCTCTGCGTCGGGGTCTTTCCCGGCCTCGGCGGCATCGCCGGCCTGTCGCTGCTCCTGCCCTTCATGTTCGGCATGGATCCCCTGCCCGGCCTCGCCCTGATGGTCGGCATGGTGGCGGTGGTGCCCACCTCGGACACCTTCGCCTCCGTGCTCATGGGCATCCCCGGCTCGTCCGCCAGCCAGGCCACCGTGCTCGACGGCTTTCCCATGGCCAAGCGCGGCGAGGCCTCGCGCGCGCTGTCGGCCGCCTTCGCCTCGTCGCTCTTCGGCGGGCTGGTGGGCGCCGCCTTCCTGACCCTCTTCATCCTCGCCGCCCGGCCCATCGTGCTGCTGTTCCAGACGCCGGAGCTGCTGATGATCACGATCTTCGGCCTGTCGATGGTGGGCATCCTCGCGGGCCGCGTGGCGATCAAGGGCATCGTCGCCGCCTGCCTCGGCCTCCTCGTCGGCACCATCGGCGAGGGCGGCTCGTCGGGCGCGCTCCGGATGTCGACCTTCGACACCCCCTACCTGATGGACGGGCTGAAGCTGGTGATCGTGGGCCTCGGCATCTTCGCCGTGCCCGAGATCGTCGCCCTCCTGCGCCAGGACCGCGCCATCTCGGACCGCGCCGCGCTCGGCGGGGGCTGGATGCGCGGCGTGCGCGACTGGTGGGAGAGCCGCTGGCTCTCGGTGCGCTGCTCGCTGATCGGCGTCACCGTGGGCGTGATCCCCGGCCTTGGCGGCTCCGTGGTCGACTGGATCGCCTACGGCCACACGGTGCAGACCGCGAAGGACAAGGGGGGCTTCGGCTCGGGCGACGTGCGCGGCGTGATCGGGCCGGAGTCGTCCAACAACGCCAAGGAGGGCGGTGGGCTGGTCCCCACGCTCCTGTTCGGCATCCCCGGCTCGGGCTCGATGGCGATCTTCATCTCGGCCATCGCCTTACTGGGCACCGGCCAGATCGAGGTCGGCCCCTCGATGCTGAAGAACAACCTCGACGTCACCTACGCCATCGTCTGGCTGCTCGCGCTCGCCAACGTGGTGGGCACGCTGATCTGCATCGCCGCTTCGGGGGGCATCGCGCGGCTGACCGAGATCCGCTTCGCGCTGCTCGCCCCGTTCCTGTTCATGATCATCGCCTTCGCCGCCTTCCAGTCGCGCCAGGAGATCTGGGATCTGGTGGCCCTCTTCGGGATCGGCCTCCTGGGCATCCTGATGCGCCGCTTCGACTGGTCGCGCCCGGCCTTCCTGATCGGCTTCGTGCTGGCCGGCCCCGCCGAGCGCTACACCAACCAGGCCTACCAGATCGCCGCCTCGCGCTTCCGCCGCGGCTTCGAGGAGGGGCTGGAGTACGTGTTCTCCCCCATCGTCATCGTCCTGATCGTCATCACCCTCGTCTCGGTGGTGGTGGGCCTGCGCCAGTCCAAGCTGATCCGCGCCGAGGGCGAGGTGGCCGCCGGCTCGAAGCGCGCGCCGTTGGTGTTCCTGCTCGCCGTCACCGCCTACGTGGCCCTCGCCTACTGGAACGCCGCGCTGATCCCCGACTACGCCCGCATGGACCGGGTCTTCCCGGTCTTCGTCGCGACCGTGGCGCTGGTGGGCTGCGCGGTGCTGCTGGTGCAGATGATGCGCGCCCCCGAGACCCACGATCTGTTCGCCGACCGCGAGCGGCAGGACGCCGCCGTGAAA